>JAMOSA010000229.1 GCA_027063325.1 Campylobacteraceae bacterium | reverse complement strand
ATCTGTATGAAGAGGGATTGTTTACTCTAAAAGAGGCTCAAAGAATGATAGAAGATGCCAAAATCAAAATAGAGGTGATTGAAAGAGGTTTTAAGGAGCCTGTAGAATGAAGCATATAATGGTAGGGGCATTACAGTTGCCAACTCTTGGTATGAATGCAACAAGACTAGAGTTTTATCTAAAAAATGCAAAGGCCAGAGGTGCTAGAGTACTGTTGCTTGGGGAGTATGTGTTAAATCACTTCTTTTTGGAGCTTATGAAGATGCCAAAGAGTATGGTAAGTGAGCAAAGCAGTAAACATCTGTTGCTTCTTCGCAAACTAGCAAGAGAGTATGAGATGGTATTTGTAGCTCCTATTATACAGGTAAAGGGTGAGAGCATATACAAAACCATTGTCAAAGTAAGCTCCAGTGGTCAGGTTAGATACTATAAACAGCAGTTTTTAATCCCTTATGAGCATTGGGATGAGAAGAGTTATTTTAGCAATGAGACAGATACAGTAAATGATCCATTTATATTTACAATAGATGGATTCAAAATTGCTGTAATGGGTGGCTATGAGTTGCATTTTGATATTATGTGGCACTCTGTAATGGCAAAAAAGGTAGATTTGGTACTCTTGCCTACTGCTTCTACATTTGGTTCTCACAACAGATGGAGAGAGTTGATAAAAAGTAGAGCATTTCTAAACGGATGTTATATACTAAGGGCAAATAGACTTGGTGAATATAGTGATCAAAAACACTCTCTTAAGTGGAAATTCTATGGTGATAGTATGTTGGTAAATCCAAGTGGTGAGGTTGAGATGGTATTAGAAGATAGAGAATCTATGTTGATTGAGCCTATATACAAAAATATTGTAAGAGAACATAGAAAAGTTTGGCAGTTTGATAAAGAGTTGGCAGAAAAAGGAGTATTGTAGATGGATTATGCCACCTATTATAAAAGACAAATCTCTTTGTGGGGTGATGATATTCAAAAGTTATTAAAAGACAAAAGAGTAGCAATAGTCGGGTGTGGTGGATTGGGTTCATCTTTGGCTTTGGCTTTGGGAGGCAGTGGTATAGGTGAGATTGTATTGATAGATTTTGATATTGTTTCATTTCACAATATACATAGACAGATAGCTTTGAGGGTAGAAGATGTAGGAGCTACAAAAGCTAGTGTGGTAGCTAATGTAATAGCACAAAGAAATCCATTTGTAAAAGCAGAGGTATTTGAAGCTGATTTTGATACATTTGCAAAGAGTGGTGATAATAGATTTGATTTGATTATAGATGCTACAGACAATATTCAAACCAGACAAGAGATAGATAGATTGGCAAAAGAGCATAAGATTCCATGGGTATATGGTGCAGTAGAGGGATTTAATGCCCAAGTTTGTCTGTTTGAGAAGGGTGATTTTAATATCTTTGCTACCAAAGAGCATATACCAGATGGTGTAGCAGCTCCTATGGTAATGCAAGCTGCGTCACTAGAAGCAAATTTGGCTTTGAGATATTTGGCAGGTTTGCCTGTAGCTACAGATACACTCTATTATTTGTCATATAATAGTGATGGTGAATTTATTGTACAAAAGTTTAAAATCAAGGAGCATAATAGTGATTAGAGTAACTTTGTATATGATAATAAGTACCATTATAGGATTAGCCCTAACATCACAGGATGTAGAAAAACAGAATTTAGAGATAGTAAAAAAAGCTGTAGAGGGTATCAATAAAAGTTTGCCACAAAGTGTTGATAAGTTTACACAATTGGTACTGGTAAAGAGTAGGGGAGCTAAACTGATATACTATTTTGATGTAAATAGTTCTAAAAGTGATCAAAAGATGATAGAGTATGGCAAAAAAATAGAACCAAGAATAAAAAAAGGTATCTGCAAATCATCAAAAAGATTTTTGAAATCAGGGATAGATATAACATATATTTACAAAAACAGCAGTAGTAACAAAGAGGTTTTAAAGGTGGAAGTAACATCAAAAGACTGTAAATTGATATGGTAAAAATCAAAAATCAAAATATTATTTGGCTCAACTATAAAGTAATATAAAAATAGAGGGAAATAGATTATGAGAATAAGGGTCTATTATGAGGATACTGATGTAGGTGGAATTGTATATCATGCAAATTATATAAAGTATTGTGAAAGAGCCAGAAGTGAAGTCTTTTTTGCTAAAGGTATAAAGCCTTTAAGTGATGGTGGGGCTGGATTTGTAGTTAGAAGACTTGAGGCAGAATTTATAGGAGTAGCAAAACTTGGTGATATACTTGAGGTAAAAAGTAGAGTTTTAAACATAAAAAGAAGTATAGTATTGTTGAAGCAGAGTATATATAATGAAAGTAATTGTATATTTGATGCTATGATTACATTGGTATATATAAAAAATGGCAAACCATTTAGTATTCCTAATAATATTAAGGATATAATAGAAGGTATGGATACTTTTTAAAGAGCGAATATGATATACTAATAAAAAGGAGAATACTATGTTAAACTTATTTGAATCTAAAAATAAAAAATTAGTAAAACAGTGGAAAAAAGAGCATGAAAATTTGGTAGTACTAGGACAGAAAGTATTAGCTGAGTATGTAAAAGGGAATGAGAGTGAAGCCAAGAGACAATTGAAGCACTTTGTTGATTTGGCTATGGATCATTTAACAAGTGAAGATATTGAATTTTATAGAATTTTGAGTGATCCAGAAAGAAAAGATGAAAGAACTGAGCAGTTAATAGAAGAGTTTCAAACAAGTTTCAAAGATACTAAAACGACACTAATGAAGTTTTTGGCAAAATATGTCAGACCAGATACAGAGCTTGATGATGAATTTTTCGATACATTTAGTAAAATAATAGAGATTCTTGGCAGAAGAATAAAATATGAAGAGGATAATTTGTACTTTAGATTAAGCCTTAGTTAGTATATGCGTATAGTTGTTGCAATCTCCGGTGCAAGTGGGGTAGAGCTTGGCATAAAGTTTGTAGAGTATCTACCCAAAGATACAATACCTTATGTAATTACTACTGCCAACGCCAAAGTAGTAGCCAGGTTGGAACAAAAAAGAGTATTGGAGTATAGAGACAACAGTAATATAGGTGCAGATATTGCCAGTGGTTCTTTTGGAATGGATATGATGGCTGTAATTCCTTGCAGTATGAATACATTGGCAAAAGTTGCCAATGGAATAGCTGATAATTTGGTAACCAGAGTAGCTGCTGTTGCTATTAAAGAGAGAAAAAAGTTGTTACTTGCACCAAGAGAGATGCCATTTAGTCCTATAGCACTAGAGAATATGTATAAACTGTCAATGTTGGGTATTACTATAGCTCCTCCAATACTTGGTTATTATTCAGATATAAAGAGTATAGATGATATGGAGAGATTTATAATAGGTAGATGGTACGATTTTTTAGGAATTGAAAATACTCTATACAAAAGATGGAAGTAGTATTAAGTTAGTAAAAATATACAGATAGTTTTACAAGGATAATTAGTGAAAATAGAGACCTCTTTAGAAGATAAATCAATGTACCAAAATTTTATACAATCCAATATAGAAAATATCCATATTTTATATGAAAAATTTGATAAAAAAGCATTTTTAAAAGCCAATAGTGATATAAAAGATATAAAAATAGATAAATTTATAGATATAGCATATGATATATTTCTTGGCAAAAGAAAATTTCATATAGATTTTGAGCCTTATGATGAGAATATCTATCTTGATATACACAAAGATGTATCAAAAGCTATTGAAGATGGTGCATTTAAGAGTGGTTTTTCTCACTTCTGTTTATATGGTTACAAAGAGATAATTAGCAATAAATTTAGTTGGAATACTCCTTATAAACTTGCAAAAGTTAAAAACAGTAGTGGTTTAAAGAGTGTTACATCTGTTATAGGGATACCAAGAAGTGGTATTACACTAACTACTGCTTTGATAGGGGATTTGAGTAAATCATCTGTTTGGTTTTTGCCATTTACCACAAGAACACAGCTTGGGCTGGAATCTTTTGAAGATTTTTTTGATTTACAAAGAAAATATATAGAAGTATTTCCAGATGAAGAATTATCTGATAGTTTTGTAATATCTGAATCTACTGCCGAACCTATAAATATAAACAAACTCTTTAAATCACTTGTCAATCTTAAAAAGAGTGGTACAGATGTAAAAATAGTATGGGTTTTAAGGGATTTGAACTATAACTATATATCTCAAATGGAATCAGCCTATAGATTTTGGGAAGCTAAAGATATAGATATATCACTTAGTAGTTATAAATCATATATCGATTTTGCATTTGAAGGTTATAAGAATATTATAGAGCATTGTGTATCTTTTGATACTATGTTAATATCTTATGCTTCATTGGTAAATGATACAAAAAATATTGTTAAAAAAGTTTCAGATTTTATAGGTAAACCACTCTCTTTTAATAATTTTGATTATGACTCTTTGAAAGCTTACAATATTGCAGGTGATCCCTCATTTTTGGAATATAGTAGTATAGTAACTGACAGAGACAAAGTAAGATCTGCCAAGTGGAGTAGTGTTTATGATATGAAAAATAGATTATCTTCCAAAAAGAGAGATTTCTTGGATAGCTTTTCAAAGCTTTTAAAGCTTGTAGAGGATAATAAGATAGATAGATTTGCTAACTATCAACAATTAAGATTAAAAGAGGATTTTGATCAAGACTACTATCTAAAAAGATATATTGATATAAAAGAGAGTGGATTTGATCCCATTAAACATTACAAAAAGTATGGCTGGAAAGAGGATAGAGATCCAACCAGTAATTTTAACAACAGATGGTACAGGACAGAAGTATATAGTGGTAACTATTTATTAACTCCATTTGAACATTATATTTTAATAGGCAAATTTTATCTAAATTATATAGTTAGTATAAGTTATCAATATGATGGAATTATTCCAAAGATAAGTATTGTAAATAGTAATGATATTGTAATAGATGAAAGTTTTTATATAGAGGCTCCTGTTTTTAAATCTCCTAAAGTATCAATCATAATTCCAGCATACAATAATGAGAGATATACACTAGCTACACTAAAGAGTATTGTAAACTATACTGATGATATTAGTTATGAGATAATTGTAATGGATGATAACTCTTCTGATAATTCAGCAAGAGAGATAGAGAAGTATCTAAGAAATATTAAATTTATAAGCAATGGTATTAATTATGGATTTTTAGGTAATTGTAACAAAGGTACAAAGTTTGCAATAGGTAAATATCTGCTTTTTTTAAATAATGATGTCTCAGTTCAGCCTGAATGGCTATCAAGCTTGGTTGATTTAATTGAATCAAAAGATGATATAGGTATGGTTGGTTCAAGATTTATATATCCAGATGGCAGACAGCAAGAGGCAGGTGGAATTATATGGAAGGATGCAAGTGGTTGGAACTTTGGCAGACTTGATGATCCTAGTAAACCAGAATACAATTATGTTAGAGAGGTTGATTATATAAGTGGTGCCTCTATTATGATAAAAAAAGAGTTATGGGATAAAATAGGAGGATTTGATACAAGATATACTCCTGCTTATTATGAAGATACAGATTTGGCATTTGAAGTAAGAGCAAATGGACAAAGAGTAATGTACCAACCAAAATCGATAGTAGTTCATTTTGAGGGAATTTCACATGGAGTTGATACTGAGAGTGGAATTAAGGGTTATCAAAAGATAAACAAAGAGAAGTTTTTTGATAAATGGAGAGATGTTTTAGAAAAAGAGCATTTTGAAAATGGTAAAGAGTTGTTTTTTGCAAGAGATAGAAGCAAAAATAAAAAACATTTGCTCTATATAGACCACTATATACCACAATATGATCAAGATGCAGGTTCTAAGGCTACTTTGCAATATTTGCAAATTCTTGTAAATAGTGGTATCAAGGTACATTTTTTGGGAGATAACTTCTATCACTATCCAAATACAAAGTACCTTGAAGTATTACATCAAATGGGTATAGAGGTACTTTATGGGAATTGGTATGCTCAGCATCACATAAAATGGCTGAAAGAGAATAGTAAAAATTTTGATTATGTTGTCTTGTCAAGACCTCATATATCTATAAAATATATAGATATACTCAAGGAGTATTCAGAAGCAAAACTACTCTATATGGCACATGATTTACACTTTCTTAGACAAAAAAGAGAGTATGAAATCAAAAAGGATAAAAAGTATTTACAGAGTAGTCAAGAGTGGCTTGAAAAAGAGATATATTTAGCCAAAAATTGTGATAAAACTCTACTCTTTTCATCTGTAGAGAAAGATGAATTAAAAAAGATTGATAAGAGTTTGAATATTGAAGTAGTACCACTATATATATATGAACACTTCTTAAATAATATACCTACATTTGAAAACAGAAAAGATTTGATGTTTGTTGGGGGTTTTGGGCATACTCCAAATACAGATGCTGTTTTATGGTTTGTAAATGAGATATTCCCAACAGTTAAAGAGTCAATTGGTAATATAAA
>JAMOSA010000228.1 GCA_027063325.1 Campylobacteraceae bacterium | reverse complement strand
AAGCATTTGGACTCAACTCATCATCATGATCCATCAAAGCTACATAACTCCCTTTTGCCAACTTTAAAGCTTCATTTGAAGCACCAGAGATATGTTTGCCCTTTTTGAGTCTTACTATTTTTATCTTTGGATTTTTACTCTTTTGTATCTCATCTAATAGTTCAACTGTTTTTGGATTGGTACTGGCATCATCAGCCATACACAGCTCCCATCTGTGATACCACTGCATATTCAAAGATTCAATAGCTGCATTTAATAGTTTTGGTTCTACATTATATACAGGCATTACTATTGAAATAAGAGGCTTTTTTTTGAATTTTGATATTTTTCTCTTTACCTCTGCAGTTAATCTTGGAATAGGGGCATAAACTCGTGGATAGCTTCTTGAGCCATCAAGTATCTCTTTTACTCCATTTAACAGAAAGTGTTTGTATGGTGAGAGGATTTTCCCTTTTTTAAGAGCATTATGTATATCTCTGTAACAAAGAATATAGTCACTCTCGTTTATTAGAGGAATTTTTGGATGAATTGTTCTATCACCTCTTCTAACCTCTTTGTATCCATATCTAATAAAGTGATCCCAGCCACTGCTAAATTGACCTTTTTGTATAGCTTTGGCTACATCAGGATTTGCCTCTATATATGACTCTTCATCAAATTTTGATTCAATATTTTTTTGTAACTGTCTGTTCCATCTAAATGGATACCTACCCTCTAATCTTATATCTTCATTGAGATGCTTGATATATCCATGCTTTAGATAGTGTATATATGGATTTGTTTTGATCTCTTTATTGTCATCCATATTTGTTATAAACTGTTTTTGGTACTCTTTTGCATCAAAATATGGAAAAGCAGAACCTATTACTCTCTCACCTTTTAATACTTCATCAAAGCCTCTTAGTATAAAATGCTCCAAAGGGTACTCAAATCTTCCTCTTTTTATTGCTCCATCAACATCTTTGTTAGCAAGTATATATCTAAGGGAATTGAAATTATCTATAAATTCATCAGGAACTCTTTTGAATTTTTTACTTAATACTTCTCTTCTAAATTCAAGTTTTTTAATTCTGTTTCTGTTTGCTATACATATAATATGGCTGTACCATTTTATTTTATGGTTACAGTGGAGTTTTAACTTTTGGATGATTTGATCAATATTTGAGAGATACTTA
This sequence comes from Campylobacteraceae bacterium, assembly GCA_027063325.1. Classification (GTDB taxonomy): domain Bacteria; phylum Campylobacterota; class Campylobacteria; order Campylobacterales; family Sulfurovaceae; genus Nitratifractor. The sequence goes on along the minus strand of JAMOSA010000228.1, from coordinate 7,334 downwards.
TTATATAAATAGTTATAAATCTCTCTATTATTGTTCATCTTTTTTGTTACCTTTGTGATTGTTTGTAGAGTATTTTCATTGGTGTTAGCCTATCATAAGTGTTGTTATGAATGCTTGAATATCTGTTTAATCACCTGTAAGTTGAAGTAGTTCAAAATACTCTTTTTGCAGTTTTTGGTTAGCCTCTTTTAATCTTTGCATTTCATCTTTTAAAGATTTCTCTTCTGCTTGGAGTTTTTGTAGTACCAGTAGAGAGTTTTCTCCATATAAAATAGAGCTGATATATCCACCAAAGAGAATGATGGCAATAATTATTGCTATCAATCCTTTGATAGAGAAATCAAACCAGTCTGTAGTCTTTACACTCTCTATATCCAAATTACTATTTTTATCTTGCATATATTAAAATAGTTCACTGCCTAAGTATTCAAATTGTCCCAACTCTCTTTCAATAGCCAAAAGCCTATTGTATTTTGCAATTCTATCACTTCTTGCAGTTGAACCAGTTTTGATCTGTCCTGTATTGAGTGCTACTGCAAAATCTGCTATAAAAGTATCTTCACTCTCACCAGATCTGTGGCTCATTACGCATGTATATCCATTTCTTTGGGCAAGTCTGACTGTTTGCATAGTCTCACTTACTGTTCCAATTTGATTTGGTTTGATTAGTATTGAGTTTGCAATTCCTTTTGAGATACCCTCAGAGAGGATATTTACATTTGTTACAAATAGATCATCGCCTACAAGTTGTACTTTTGAGCTAAGTTTTTCTGTAAGCTCACTCCATCCACTCCAGTCATCTTCACTCAATCCATCTTCAAGTGATACTATAGGGTATTTGTCTATCAGATTTTCATAATAGTCTATAAGTTCACTGCTGCTTAGTACTCTATCTTCTGATTTTAGTACATATTTACCCTCATCATTTACAAGTTCACTAGCAGCTACATCAAGGGCAATTGCTATCTCTTCACCAGCTTTATATCCAGCTTTTTTTATTGCTTCCATTATTACTTCAATAGGTTCTTCATTTGATTTTAGGTTTGGAGCAAAACCACCCTCATCACCTACTGCTGTACTCTCTCCCATACCATCAATTATCTTTTTGAGTGTGTGATACACCTCTGCACTAGCTCTTAGACCTTCGCTAAATCTATCAAATCCTACTGGCATAATCATATACTCTTGAAAATCAACAGAGTTATTTGCATGTTCACCGCCATTGATAATATTTAGCATAGGTGTTGGCATTACAACAGCATTTGCACCACCTAAATATCTATATAAAGGCATTTTTAGGCTGTTTGCAGCTGCTCTGGCTACTGCCATAGATACACCAAGTACAGCATTTGCACCCAAAGATGCATAATTGTTTGTACCATCTAACTTTTTCATCATATAATCTATATCTGCCTGGTTATATGGACTATATCCTACCAACTCATCTGCAATTGGTCCATTTATATTCTCAACAGCCTTTAATACACCCTTGCCACCAAAGCGATCTTTGTCTGCGTCTCTAAGCTCCAAAGCTTCTCTTTTTCCTGTACTTGCTCCACTTGGTACAATTGCACTAGCTACACTACCGTCACTTAGTGTAACAGTAGCTCTTACAGTAGGATTGCCTCTACTGTCTAAAACTTCATCTGCTACTATATCTTCAATAAAAACCATCACTATCCTTTATATCTATTTGGCTCAATTTGAGTTACAAGCTATATTTTATCAAAATTGTATATATTTTCAGGCATCTTCTGTATCATTTGATGCAACTTCCTCTTTGCTCATAGCAAGAGATTCTCCAAAACCAAGTGCCTCTTTGATTTTGTGTTCAATTTCAGCTTTTAAGTTGGGATCATCTTTTAGAGCCTGTTTTGCATTCTCTTTGCCCTGTCCAAGCTTTTGGGCTCCATAACTAAACCATGCACCACTTTTATCTATAATATCTAGCTTTACACCATAATCTATAAGCTCACCCTCTATACTGATACCCTCACCAAACATAATATCAAATTCAGCTTGTCTAAATGGTGGAGCTACTTTGTTTTTGACAACTTTTGCCTTGACTCTGTTTCCTATCTGGCTTTCACCCTGTTTTAGTGTAGCTATTCTTCTGACATCAATTCTGACTGATGCATAAAACTTCAATGCATTTCCACCTGTTGTTGTCTCTGGAGAGCCATACCCCATAGTACCAATCTTCATACGGATTTGGTTGATAAAAATTACTGTAGTATTCATCTTGTGAAGTATTCCAGTAAGCTTTCTGAGTGCTTGGGACATAAGTCTAGCCTGTAAACCTACATGACTATCTCCCATATCACCTTCTATTTCACTTTTGGGAGTAAGAGCAGCTACTGAATCAATTACTACCAAATCAACAGCTCCGCTTCTTGCTACAGTCTCAAGTATATCCAGTGCTTGTTCTCCAAAGTCTGGTTGAGATACTAGCAAATTATCAATATCTACACCCAAATTTTTGGCATAGAGTACATCAAGAGCATGTTCAGCATCTATAAAAGCACATATCATTCCCTCTTTTTGTGCTGAAGCTATTGTTTGAAGTGCCAAAGTTGTTTTACCAGAAGATTCAGGTCCATATATCTCTATAATTCTGCCTTGTGGTACTCCACCAATACCCAAAGCCATATCCAGCCCCAAAGAACCTGTACTAATAGATGATATTGGCTCTATCTCTTTGTCTCCAAGTCTCATCAGAGTACCTTTTCCAAAGGTTTTGTCTATCTGTTTGATTGCCATATCAAGGGCTTTTTGTTTGTTTGGATCCATAGCCATTTTTATCCTTTAAATTATATTATTTTTGCAGTAGTATAACCGTAAAATTGTTCACTTCTCAAAAATATAGCAGAAAAAAATTCTTTTTTGGTAGAATAACATAATTGCTATTAGAAAATTATAGCTTATGAGAGTTCTTTTTATAATTTAGATTGGGGTAGGATATGAAAATAGCTTTGGCACACTCACCAGATGCAGATGATATATTTATGTATTATGCTATCAAGTTTGGCTGGGTTGATACAAAAGATTATGAATTTGATAATATAGCTTTGGATATAGAGAGACTCAACCAAGATACACTAAAGGGTATCTATGATGTAAGTGCCATAAGCTTTGCACTCTATCCCAGGATTAGAGATGATTATGCTCTGCTTAGGACTGCTGTCAGCTTTGGTAATGGTTATGGACCAAAACTGATTAAACGCAAAGATAAAAGACTAAAAAGAAATTTTCGTGTAGCACTCTCTGGAAAATATACTACAAATGCACTCCTGTTCAGATTGGCTTATCCGGAAGCTAGGGTAGAGTATATGAACTTTTTGGATATTGAAAAAGCAGTAGTAGATGCAGAGGTAGATGCTGGAGTACTTATACATGAATCTATTTTGAATTTTGATGAGAGATTAGAGGTAGAAAGAGAGATTTGGGATATATGGCTTGAGTTAGCCAAAAAAGAACTTCCTCTCCCTCTTGGTGGTATGGCTATTAGGCGTTCAATTCCACTAAACAGAGCTATTGAGATAGAGCAGATTTTGATAGATGGTGTAGAGGTGGCAAATAACCACAAAGAGAAATTATGCAAAGAGTTAGAATCAAAAAAGCTTGTTAGAATATCAGACAAGATGTTGCAAAAGTATCTTGATATGTATGCATCTGATGATTCAATCATATTAAATGATAAGCAGATAGAGGCACTAAATAGACTCTATCAGATAGGATATGAGAATAACTTTTATGATATACCCTTGAATGTAGAGGATTATTTGATACCTGCAGAGTATATGGATACAAGGAATATGTAACTATTATGCTCAGGGCAGGTTTGGTGATACTATTGGTATTTGCACTCAATGGGTGTGGAAGCAAAATAGACTCATATCTACTTGATGAATTTTATCCTCAAAAATTTGTAGCACCAGATACCAATCTTACTGCCATAAAAGAGGAGATATCAAAAGAGTCAAAACCACCAGATAACTACAGATACAAGATAGTTAAATATATGTCCAAGGTTCTGCACAAGCCAGAAAGAGCCATATACAGATTTGACAGTGAACCTGTACTTGCATATTTGCCATCAAAAAATAATGACAAACTTGCATGGGAGGGGTGGCTGGTACCGTTTTTGGTAAAAGATGGGGATAGGGTAGGGCATAAGAGTTACGGATATGACCTTTATAGTGCCAGATTTGAAAATGGTAAGGTTGTAGGAGTCAAAAAGGATGGTTATATAGGTTTAGAAGATAGTGATATAAAGATAGAAAACCTAAAAGAGCCAAAGGAGGATAATGACTCTAATAGTTATGATTAACTTATTCCATTCACTCTATTTCTACTTCAAAAAAGTTCTAAAACCAAAAGCTGGGTAATTTACATATAATAAAATTGTATCTATGTAATATCAGTAGTCAATTGCTTAGATATAGAGCTATTTCATCAGCCAAAAAGTAATCTTTGTTATAGTATTTTCCATTTTTAAATAAGAGTTTTTTCTCCTGTATCAGTATATCCAGTAAAAACCTCTTGTCTTTTGGAACTACTTCTTTATTAAAACCTATCTTACTTCTAAGTCCCAAAAATAGCCTTTCTAGATCCATATCCTCTTTGCTTAGAGTTTCTGTTTCTATTTTGGTAGGCTCTTTTATATACTCTTCAATAGAGTTTGTTGTATATAGTCTTTTATTGCCTCTAAAGCCTACTGCTCCAGCTCCGACTCCTATATACTCTTTTAGTTTCCAGTATCCCAAATTGTGTTTTGATGGTATGCCAAAATTTGATATTTCATACTGCCTAAAGCCCTTTTGTTGTATATAATCTGCTGTAAATCTGGCAAGTTTGGTACTATTTTGTTTTACATATGGAGTAGCTTCAAATGGTGTATTACTCTCTATAGTCAATTCATATGCTGATATATGCTCAACAGGAAGCAAGGAGGCTTTATCTATATCGTTTGATATACTCTTTGTTGAATCTCCTGCAAAGTTGTAGATAATATCGAGTGAAATTCTTTTGATACCCACACTCTTTGCACTCTGGATTGCTCTTATTGCATCTTTTGAAGTATGACTTCTGTTTAGTTTTTTTAGTTTATCATCATCAAAGCTTTGTACTCCAAAGCTGACTCTATTTACCCCAAAACTTTTCATTGTCTCAAGCCACTCTTTTGTTGCAGAGTTTGGATTGGCTTCTGTAGTAATTTCTGCATTTTTGTTCAGATATGGTGATATGAGTTCAAAAATATCTTCATACATTGTAGCATCAACAGTAGTTGGAGTACCTCCACCTATAAATAGAGTAGCTATATCACCTCTTTTTACCTCAAATCTGTCTAATTCATACTCCAGTTGCTTGTACAATCTTTGCATATACACTTTTTTTGTATGGTGTTTTGTAGTATATGAGTTAAAACTACAGTAGTAGCATTTGGAATCACAATATGGTATATGTATATACAAAAGCATCTGTATCCTTTTTATCTATCTGATTCTAATTAATAGATGAGTATGGCTATAAAGACTCTCTTAAAATTCAAAAGCCTATAATGAGTTTTCAGATAAAATAATATCAAACTTGATGATAAAAAGAGTGAACAATGGACAAATATACAGAATATCGTCCAAATGTGGCAGCCATTGTACTCACTTCAGAATATCCGGATAAGTGTGAATTTATGATAGCCCGTAGAAAAGGGATGCGTCGTGGATGGCAATTTCCCCAAGGTGGAATAGACAAAGGTGAAACTGCACAAAAAGCTTTGCTTAGAGAATTGAAAGAGGAGATAGGAACCGATAAAGTAGATATTATTGCAGAGTATCCAGAGTGGATTAGTTATGATTTTCCAAAAAATGCGAAAAATCTTAGATTGTATCCATTTAAAGGGCAGAGGCAGAAGTATTTTTTAGTGAGGTTACAACCTGATGCCCAAATTGACCTTAAAGCATATGAGTTGCCGGAGTTTGAAGAGTACAGGTTTGTCAGTGGAGATGAATTATTCAAGCAGGTTGCTTTTTTTAAACGAAAAGTTTATAGAAAAGTGATTGATTATTTTATAAAAGAAGGATTGTTGTAGATGCTTATTGTACAAAAGTATGGTGGTACCAGTGTAGGTGATTTAGAAAGAATTAAAAATGTAGCAAACAGAGTTGCCAAAACCAAAGATGCTGGTAATGATATGGTTGTAGTTGTTTCAGCTATGAGTGGAGAGACAAATAAGCTTATTGAGTATGCTCATTATTTCTCTAAAACACCTTCAAAAAGAGAGATGGATATACTGCTGAGTTCTGGTGAGAGGGTTACTGCATCTTTACTTGCCATTGCATTACAGGAGATGGGGTATGGTGCAGTAGCAATGACAGGCAGACAAGCAGGAATCAAGACGGATAACAGTCATACATTTGCCAGAATTGAATCTATAAATACAGATACTATCAAAAAAGAGATAGATAGAGGAAATATTGTAATTGTGGCTGGATTCCAAGGGATCAATGAAAATGGAGAGGTTACAACACTAGGCAGAGGAGGAAGTGATCTTAGTGCAGTTGCTTTAGCTGGAGCTTTGGGTGCAGATGCTTGTGAGATATATAGTGATGTTGATGGCATATATACAACAGATCCAAGAATCGAACCAAAAGCAAAAAAGCTTGATTTCATATCTTATGATGAGATGTTGGAGTTATCCAGCCTTGGAGCAAAAGTACTACAAAACCGTTCGGTAGAACTTGCCAAAAAGATGGGTGTAAAGATAGTAGCAAAGAGTAGTTTTAGTGAAGGTGAAGGGACAATAATAGCACAGGAGGATGAGAGTATGGAAGCAGTATTGGTAAGTGGTATAGCACTAGATAAAAATCAAGCAAGAGTATCACTAAGAGATGTACCAGACAAGCCAGGGATTGCAGCAGATATATTTACAAAATTGGCAGATGAACAGATAAATGTAGATATGATTATACAAAATGCCAGTAAAGAGGGTATGACAAATCTGGGCTTTACTGTACCACAAAGTGAGTTAGTCAGAGCAAAAAAGGTAATAGAAAATGGCGTAGATCATGAAATAGGCGGAGCTGATTATGATGAAGATGTATGCAAAGTATCAATAGTTGGTGTTGGTATGAAGTCTCATAGTGGAATAGCTGCAACAGCCTTTAGTGTACTTGCTAATAGTGGTATCAATATAGAGATGATCTCAACCAGTGAGATTAAAATATCTATGATTGTAGATGAGAAGTATGGAGAGTTGGCAGTAAGAGTACTCCATGATGCATATGAGTTGGATAAGTAATGCAAAGACTTCTGGAGTGGACACTTGAGGCTATAAG
>JAMOSA010000227.1 GCA_027063325.1 Campylobacteraceae bacterium | reverse complement strand
TTTGTGGATTAAATGGACACCCTTCAAATCCACCTATACGACCCTCATTACAGTTACCAAAATTACCATACTCATCTATTCCAAGACCAAGCCAACCACCTTCAAAGCCATTTATTGCTTTATTTCTAATTTGCATTTGAGCATACCCCATAGAGCCACCATATGCTCCTGGAGATGGTGTATCACCAACTTTTGAATCAAATAGTACATTTACAATACCATCTGCTCCATCTTTTCCTATACCACCATGAGCACCACCACAGCCTTGATATGCATAGTAGTCAAATTCAACAATAATTAGATTCTTTTTGGTCTCAAACATATAATCTTTTGTAACTGCTGCAGATCTATTATATTGAGCTGAAGTAATTCTTAGTCTATAATCACCATTTACATTTACTACTTGTGGTGTATAACCTACTCCTTTTATAACCCTCCATTTACTGTCAAGACCATTACTAAAGTCATCTTCAAAACATATTGGAGCATCCATCTGCTCATCAATTACAACTCTTGTTGTATTTTTGTCATTGAGTGTTACATTACCATCTGCTTGAGGATTATAAAGCTCTATATAGAAATCCTCTGCAAGCTCTATTGGAGGATCATTATAGATCTCTATATCAACTGTTACATTATTTTCACCTGCTGGTATTGTTACACTCTTATCTACTTTTACATAATCACTACCATATAGTGCAGTGCCATCATATGTACGATAACTTATATTTACATCATATGGTACTTTTCTACTAAGAACTATTGTTGGTTTTGGTTCTACCAACTTTTTGGGTGGCATTGGACTAACTGTATCTTCAGCTATATGATACTCTGTAAATTGCCACATAACTTCAACAGCTTTACAAGCCTCAAAGTACTCTTCTGTATCAGGGTCTGTATCTTTGTATGATATAAAATCACCTGGGGCTCCAGTTTTGATTGTCAATTCATCATCAGCTGTAATTGCACCATATTTTACTGCAAATGTAGTAGTACTACCTAATTTTATTTTACCTTTACTATATATATAGCCCAAATATACAGCACTAGAGCCTGTTACATCAAAGGTTATATCATCATAAGCAAACATATAAAATTTTGGATCATCAGGAGATGATGTATCACTGGCATCTTGACCAATATTTAATGCACCATCAATATTTATATTGAGAGGATTTTTAACAAAGAATCTAACTTTACCTGATGTTTTGATTGTTACATTTTTACTACCACCTATATTCCAATCTTCTATCCAGTAATCCCCCTCTTTAAATATGTATGTATGTTTACTACAACTACTATCATTATCACTAATAGATTTGACTAGCATCACTTTACTCTCATATGAGGCAGAGTATGAAGCTTCAAAGACAAATGTTCTATTGTTGTTACTATCGCACTCAGTCTTATTGTCATGAGATATAGTAATAGGTCCAATGTGCTGTTTACCACCAATTACAGCTCCTTGAGTAATTACACTAGGTTGCGTCTCTTGAGAGTGGATAAATGCTGGTAACTCAATAGGAGTAGCACCTATACCATCAGCTGTACATGGTTGGTTGTTACTACATAGTGCAGCACCACTGCTATTATCGATATTAGGTGTATTTATCTTCTCTTCATTTCTAACTTGTTGCCATATACCACTATCTACATCAAATGTTACTTTAGTAGCTGAGTTTAATGCTCCCATAAATACACCACACCCCAATACTTTGGGTCTTTTTTCTAGTGGACCATACTCATCTGCATCACAAGGTTGAAGTACTTCAGTATATTCTTGACCCTCTTTCTCATAAGTTACTACATGAGCATATTGAGTAAAGAATCCAAATTTAAATAGTGTAGAGTTGTAGTAGCTAGTCTCATCACCCTCTCTCATACTACCACCTTCATTCTCTCCACTACCAGCACCATCACCAAGCCTGTATGCTGTACCACCAGGCAAAATAGAGAGCATTGTATAGTCATTGTTGATAAAATCAGCTTGAACGAAGTTTCTTTGTTCTGCTTGGTCATCTCCAGCTTGAGTTGTTTTGGATACATCACCAATACCAATGCCACTCATCATACTAAATATATCAAAGCCTCTAACTATACCTTTGTAAATCCTTACATTATCTATATCTCTATTTGCTCTAACTCCAGTTGTCTCTTTGTAAAATATATTTATAAATGGTTCTATAAATGGTCCTATCAATGGTATTTCAAACTTTCTCTCTTCACGGAAAGAGTAACAGATATCAGGTCCTTCAGTATAAGTACTGTCAGCTACTCTTATAGATATATTTGCATCTTCTGAGCTTAGATTACCATCATCAGCTCTAAATGTAAATAGATCTGTACCTATATAGTCTGCATCTGGAGTATATGTAAGATTTGGTGCAGTACCACTTAGAGTTCCATGACTTGGTTGAGTAACTATAGTATAGTTGATACTATCTCCATCTTGATCTTCGGCTTTTAATGTAATATCTATATCCTCATTTGCCTTGGTAGTAACTTTTTTAGAATATGCAATTGGAGCATGGTTTGATTCATAACTTATAAAATTAAAATCAAGCTTATATTCTGTATTACCCACAACATATGGTTTAATACGGATACGAATCTCTTGACCTGCAGTTACTGCAATTGTTGCTGGATCATGGTTTTTAGTACTTTTATGCCAATATTGAGATTGGTTAGATGGAGTACCTATATATAGTGTATATTTTTGATCATTAGGTGAACTGCCTACTATATCAATAGTACCATTTACATCTGTTGTAAAGTGATAATAATCTTCATCTGAACTCATAAAACTACTACTGACTACTCCTGTAATACATTTAGTTACATCACTTGTAGCACCATCTAATCCTATAATAGCTACACCTGGGGCTGAATTGTTGCTGTTTGGATCATCACCACTACAATCACACCCATTACATGTCTTGATTACATCTACTGAAGATGTAATAGAGTTATTATTTGTATCAGGATCTGGTGTTGTTTTTGGTTCTAGTGTAGCACTCATTATTAAAGTTCCACTACTTTGAGGCTTGACTTTGATCTCTACATCTTTGTTTGAATCATTGCTAGATAGTGTTGAAGTTTTTGTACAAGTAATAGTTGTACCAGCTGTTACACTACCACTACTAATATTACAATTTTCAAATTCACTGCCTCCAGCTGTTTGAGTTATATTCACAAGTTCTATATCTTGATTGAATAAAATCTTAAGTTCAATATTTGCAAGTGAATCAGTAGAGCTATCTTTGATAACTCTAGCATAAAATGTTACCTCTTCACCTTCATTTACTGGATTTGGAGATGGTGTAGCTTGTTGCCCCAAAGATATATCAGCTTCATTTTGATCATCTATGACAATAGTAAAATCTTTTTCATAGCTACCACCTCTACCATCATCAGTTTTGATTCTAACTGTATAGTTGCTTTTGGTCTCATAATCAAAACTCTTTGCTGCTTTTAGCTGATTGCTATCTATTGTAAAGTCAGATGTATCACCACCTACAATTGTATATGTAAATGTATCTCCACTATCAGCATCAGTAGTACTAAGATCACCAATTACAGCTCCAATTTCATTGTTTTCTGTTATGTGATTATTGGACAAAGTTATATCTGTTGGAGCGTGGTTTGTTGCAGGTACATAGTCTGTAGTAATCTTTACATTATCTACAGTCATATTTTCATACCTATCATCACTAGTATTGGTAAAATCTATTCTTAATTTGCCATTACTATCTAGTGTTGTATTAAATTGGTATGATTCATTTCCTGTACCACTTCTAGCTTGATTGACAACTTCATTCCCATTTAATTTTGCAATAGTTTTATCTTTATCAAACCAACTATTATCCCAATTTTTCCACCAATATATTGTAAAGGAGACTGTTATATCTGCATTTGCATACTCATTACCAAAGTCATATATTTTATAAGAACTCTTACCAGGTAACATTTTTAGTCTGTCAGTATTACCATCATCTCTACTATATCCATCAGCACTATTATTACTAAAAGTATCATTTGCTAGTGTAGTTGTAGCATAACTTAGTGATGGAGCTATTAGCAAAGATAGTAGGATTATTTTTCCAATCCCCCTTAATTTTCCAAAAAACATCAATAATGGCATCATTAGCCATCTATACAAGAGTAAATCTCGCATCTTAAACTCCTTATGTAAAAATATTCATAGCTCTATATAGGGTACTATTGGGCGGTGTATAATCTTATTGTAGTTTTATGCAGTTTTTATGCAACCCAACCACCCACCATGTCGCTATATACTCTTATGATATTATTATTTATTTTAAATATTTCTTAAAGTGATAATAAAAGTTGTATTTATTTATAATGGAATCTAACAAGAATATTGAGATTATATCGATATGATGGGTATTTTCAAGTATAATTACTCGGCATCTTCACCCCAAGATAATTTCTCTCTAAGGACTTCAAAGTAGTTTCTCTCTTTTCTGTGTAGCATCTTTGCACCTATTTTTGCACCATTTACTACAAGTCTCTCGCCAGGTTTCATTTTGTAGGCATCTTGACCATCAACCATAACTACAACAGTATCTTTGGGTGAGCACAACTCTATTGTAAAATCTGCCGGTACTACAAGAGGTCTTTGTGTAAGTGAGTGTGGACATATTGGAGTCATAATAAAAGCTTTTGTCAAAGGATAGATTACAGGTCCGCCTGAGGCTAGGTTGTATGCTGTAGAACCTGTGGGAGTAGATAGTATCAATCCATCACCTCTATATGTATTAAACCAATCTCTATTTATTGCAGCATCGATTTTGACCATTTTTGATATGGTTGGTCTGGTAATAACTACATCATTAAAAGCATAAAGTTGCTCTTTTTTACCATCATATCTCTCAATTACACCCTCTATCATCATTCTTTCATCTATTCTATATTCACCTAAAAAGAGTTGATCCAAAAAATTATCCACATCATCAAGTGTAATATCAGCCAAAAATCCCAAATTTCCAGCATTGATACCAAGTACAGGCTTATGCCAGTGATAACTTCTGCGAACAAGTGAGAGCAAAGTTCCATCACCACCAAGTGATACCAAAAAGTCACTCTCTTTGCACATTTGCTCAAATGATATGCCCTCTATTATACCTATCATATCAGCAGATTTTTGTGATATTAGTGTAGTTATTCCTCTATTGTGAAATCTCTTTATGACATCTTCATATATTGGACGAATATCTGGTGTATTTGGTTTTAGGATAAAACCTGCTTTTTTTATGGAGTGAAGTTTTTGGTTTGACATCACATCTCCTGCTTTTTTGATAGCTTAGTCTAATTGACACTCTAAGTTATAACTATTTGTATCTCTATCTTCAAAATTTAAGCTCTGGGCAAAAAATCTATCTATCTCATCTCTGGTTTTTTGAGGATCGGTAATAGTATTTATAGTGTTTCTAAATTGACTTGCTCCCTTGTATCCTACTTTTGAGTATGTATGTAGATGTTTCCTAAAGAGTATCACTCCATACTCTCCATAGTACTCTATCATCTTGTCAAAATGCTCTAATACAACATCATGTATCAAAGATGAATCAATCTTGTCACTATTATTTTTGAGTTGATGAAATATCCACGGTTTTCCTACTGCACCTCTACCTATCATAACACCATCACATTTTGTATGTTTGAGTACCCATTTTGCTTTGGACAAAGAGTCTATATCCCCATTTGCAATTACTGGAATATCAAGAGTACTTTTAACTTCTGCTATTGCATTATAATCAACAGGAGATTTGAATCTACCACTGCGTGTACGCCCATGTACAACTATAAAATCAGCCCCAGCATCTTGGCAAACTTTTGCTATTTTGATATGATTTTTTTCTGTAAAACCCAATCTGATTTTGACTGAGAGCATATCTTTGTTTGAGTACTCTTTTATAGTTGTTATGGCTTTGTACATCTTATCCAAATCTGTAAGCAATGCACTTCCTTGCAGATTGTTTACAACTTTTGGTACAGGACATCCGCAATTTAGATCTATAATATCTACACCCTCAAGAGGATTTATGACATCTAATGCTCTTTTTAAAATATCTGGTTCACTTCCTGCTATCTGAATGGAGTAGGGGGTTTCGCGTTTGTCTTTTTGGAGCATCTTTTGACTCTTTGTACTCCCATAAGCCAAAGCATTTGAGCTTATCATCTCGCTTACAGTCAAATCTGCACCAAATTTTTTGGCTACACTTCTAAATGGAAGATCTGTAAAACCCGCCAAAGGGGCGAGCATATATAGTGGTTTTGAAAAGTCTAGTATCATAAGTTATTTACAGATTGTTTGAGTATCGAGCAAATCATCTATTTTAAAGTGATATTTACCTCTTTTTAGTATATAAAATGCTCTAAATACCTTTAGTTCTGTCTCATCATACTCTTCAAGTATTCTTTTGACTTCATCTAGCATCTCATACTCAAATAGTAGGTACAAATATGCATTTAATGCACTCTCATGCTCTTTTGATTGCTTTTGGAAAAACTTCAAATTCTCATCTGGAGCAAATCTTTTGTGCATCAATTTTGCTATTGTCATATAATCTTTGCACTCCAATTTAAACTGATTTACAAATGTCTCTAGCAATTCAATACTCAAAGCTACATTTTCACCCTCTTTGGCTCTTTCTAACAACTTAAATAGATGCTCTTTTTTCATTAGATTGATATATTTTTTGAGTTTGTAACTACTCTCTTTTTGGGCTAAAATATCCATAGCATAAGATATTACACTCTCATCATAGTTTGATTGATACTGGAGTACATCTTCACAAAAGCTGTTATCTTCATTTAATCTATTTATATTGTTTTTTATTACCAATGGATTCTCTTTTGATAACCCTTTGGCAATTTTTTTGTCATTCAAGTCTATATAGTTGCCACCTTCAATCTCTTTGACTATCTCTATAGCTTTGTGCAACTCATCACTGATTCCTTGTATATTGCCTACTACTTCTACTCTAGCAACATTTAGCAAAGAGGCACGACTTTTCATCTGTGGTACTATAAAATCATGTTTTTTAGGCTCTTGTAAAACAGACCAAAATAGAGCTTTTTCCAACTCCAAAGCATCTTTTTCCCACTTTTTGATAAAGAAGTATCTTTTTGAGCCGTAATATGCCATATGTAATATACTCATTAGATACAACAGAGCTACTGGTATAAGAACCCATGCTGCTATTGGTAAAGTTATATCCTTATCAAGTATATTTATCATATGCTCATTTGGCCACATCATATGTACTCCACCTGCTATAAAGAGCATAAATATAAATCCAAAGAAAATATATGTACCTACACGCATAAAAACTCCCTTCTAATGATGTCTTTTTTCATTTAATTCACGGCAACTTATACAAAACCGTGCAAAGTTTTTGACCTCTAATCTGGCTCTTCCTATTGGTTCTCCACACATTTCACACACACCATAAGTTCCATCTTCAATTTTACCCAAAGCTATTTCAATTTCGTTTAATTCCTCTTGTTGTTTTCTGATAATATGTATATCTATATCAGTATCTGCTGATAAAGTAGCAAAATCCACTTCATCTTTTGGATCTTGGTTACGCATAAGCTCTATATTGTGATACGTATCATCTATATTTTTTAAAATCCTCTCTTTTTTTTCCAATAGTTTTGCTTCAAACATCTTCATTTCATCAGGTGTCAGCATCTTTTTTGTTCCTTGTTGATTTTATTTGTGATATGGATGGTTGTTTATAATACTCAATCCCCTAAAGAGTTGTTCTAACAGTACCAGCCGTATCAATTTATGTGATAGCGTTATTTTACCCAATGAAATGCTTTTATTACATTGATTTATAAAATTATCTTCAAATCCGTATGCACCACCTATATAAAAATTAATTTTACTTCTATTTTGTATAAGTTTGGCAAATTCATAACTATCAATACTCTCTCCCTTAGGATCCAAAACTATATCATATCCATTACCCAAAAATGGTTTGAGTGCATTTGTATAGCTAAGCTTTGCAAGTTGTTCTGTGGAATCCTGGGCTTTGGCTATCTCTTTTGTAAAGATTGATTTTATCTCTATTTTGGCAAATTTTGAACTACTTTTTATATAATGTTCCTGAAGAGGGGTATAGAGCTTCTCTTTGCCACCTTTGTCTATATTATAGATAACTATTTTCATCTTGCATCTTTTGATAGAACTCTTTTACTCTATTATCAACTCTTATAACTCTTTTTATATAACTCTCAAAATTACCTCTATTGTAGTCAATTTTTAGGTTTTTGGGTGTAACTGCTCTTGATATTGCTACATAAAATTGGCTTGGTGCAAATATATAATCTACATTACATACGAGCCTATCTATACTCATTCCCTGGGATTTGTGAATAGTGACAGCATAAGCTGGTTTTAGAGGAAACTGTTTTGCAGTTGCCAAAGTTGTGTGTATAATCTTACCGTCATCTTCTGCTTTGATTGTCTGCATTTC
>JAMOSA010000226.1 GCA_027063325.1 Campylobacteraceae bacterium | reverse complement strand
GGGGAACGCTTCAAATTTTGTGTAAATCCAAAATAGACTAGAATAAAAAATAAAAAAGAGAGGATTTGCAAAATGAAGACACAAACAGATTTAACAAAAGATTTGATGAGCAATATAGATTATGCAGAATTGTCTAAGAAGTGTAAAACCCAAGAAGATTTGGCATCAATGACAAAGATGTTTATGAAGAATATGATAGAAAATATGCTTAAAGCAGAACTTGAAGAGCATATAGAAGAGTATGGTAATACATCAAAGAATGGCTTTTATAAAAAGAGAGTAAAGAGTGATGCAGGAGAGCTTGAGATAGATGTTCCAAGAGATAGAAATAGTAACTATAAACCCCAGCTTATTCCTAAAGGTAGAACAACAATTAGTGGGATAGATGATAAGATTATCTCAATGTACGCGAAAGGGATGAGTTTAAGAGATATAGAAAAACAAGTAAAAGAGATGTATGATGTAGATATGTCAGATAGTTTAATAAGCCGTATTATTGATAAGATAACCCCAGAGATAAAAGAGTGGCAAAATAGAACATTAGAGGCAATCTATCCAATCGTATATATGGATGCAATGGTATTTAAGATAAAAAATGATAATGGCTTTTATCAAAATAGAGCTCTGCACTTTGCAATAGGAGTAAACCTTGAAGGTAAGAAAGATTTGCTTGGTATATGGATCACTGATAATGAAGGAGCAAAATTCTGGCTCTCTATTGTAACAGATTTGAAAAATAGAGGAGTAGAAGATATCCTTATTGCAAGTGTTGATGGATTAAAGGGATTTTCAGAAGCTATAAACTCAGTATTTCCACAAACTGTTGTTCAACGATGTGTTATCCATCAGATAAGATACTCTATGAAATATGTTGGCTCTAAACACCAAAAAGAGTTTATGGCTGATTTAAAGAGAGTCTACAAAGCTCCTACAAAACAAGCAGCAGAAGAAGCATTGCTGGAGTTAGAGGCTAAATGGGGTGAAAAATATCCAATTGTTATTAAGTCTTGGATAGATAATTGGAGTGAACTCTCAACATATTTTCAATATACTGAACCAATTAGAAGAATAATATATACAACCAATACTGTAGAAGGATTTAATAGACAAATTAGAAAAGTTACTAAAACTAAAGGAGGCTTCTCAAATGATGAGTCATTGTTTAAGTTGGTCTATCTAGCATACAAAGATATATCTAAAAAGTGGGACAAGTCTATTTCAAATTGGGCTGAAATTATTTCACAATTATCAATAATATTTGAAGATAGACTTAAGAGCTATATAAGCAAAAGTTATGTATAATACTGTTAGCAAAAATCACTTACACAAAATACTAAGCGGTCTCATCTTGTGCCAATAAAAGTATAATATGAGCTAAATACTATTAATCCATACTCTTAATCCATACTCTCTACAGAGACTATTTTTCCACTGTACCCTACCCTTTTTATAGCTTTTAGGAGAGTCTGTTCTGTTGTACTCTCCTTGTACTCCACTTTTGCACTTTTTGTATTCAGTCTGACTTTTGCTTTTATTACCCCATCACACCTCTTTAGGCTTCGTTTAATTGCTGTTGCACACAATGGACATGTCATCCCCTCTATTGAAATGGTAGCTATCTTGGTAGCTTGTAGATAGCTAAAAACAGTAACTATTATTAATATTACTCTTTTCATCAACTCTCTCCTATGAGAAGATATATTGCCCAAAATGGATATGTAGCCATAATAATAGCAAATATTGTACCTACTATTAGGTAGTGTGTATAGTGTTTACACAAAGGTGTAGCACACTGCAATCTATTTTTTTTGCTTATAAACCAATCTATCCATAGAGCAATTACTATAATAATAGCACCATACATAAAGTATTGATGATATGGGGCAAATATCTCTAAAAAACCCAAAGAGCCTACACTTACACCAAATATCAAAAACAGCAAAGGAGCCAAACAGCAAGTACTTGCAAGAATAGCTGATATAATTGCAGCTACCATTATAGACAACAGAGTTTTTGTCTCTTTTAACTCTTTTGCCTCCATAGCAATCTGTTGTGCCTTTATGGTTTCTTTTGATAATCGATTAGTATCCTTTGACTCTTTTGGATCAATTTCACACTCATACCCTTTTACTATAGATAGTATTATATGTGCTTTGCCCAATCTCTTTTGGCTAAAGTAATACCCTTGTGAAGATACAAATCTCTTTACATTCTCTATAGATGAGTAACTATTTAATTCTACATCTAAAATACCCTCTTCAAAACTCTCCAAAGCCTCTTTTGTTTTGATTACTGGTATTGGACAATCCAAATCCAAACAGTTAAGTTTGTGTGTTGCCATATATTATAACTCTTGAGATGATATAGTATAACTAAAACTGCTTGGTACATAGTAATTCAAAGCTTCATCATCAACTTCTGCATATGGATAACCAAGCATATTAATAGGAAACTGTTCTGGTTTTGGAGATAGTACAAAATCTCTTCCCCAATTGAATCCTACCCAGTTCATCTCCCAACTGTGTAAATATCTTTTCTTTAACTCTTGTACTTTTGGATCACTATACTTTAGATTCTCTACCAGTTCCAACTTTGTAATATCTGCTGGATCACTTGGTATCCAACCAATGCCTGGTATATAGTATTCAGCTCTACAGTGTTGCCATGTAGATATATTGGCAAAACCTCTATTGTCTGATTTACCAAGTGCTTTAGAGTAGTATGATTTGCCAAGCCTTATACCAAACACTTCTCTAGCTGGTACTCCTGCAACTCTTAGGAGTGCTACAAAGAGTGAACTTATATCTGTACATTTACCGCCAAAGTATCCACTCTCAATCATCTTTTTTGCATCACCTGTGCCACACCCGATAACTTTTGGATCTCTAAAGGTTATCTCAGTTACCCAATCATATATAGCTTTTACCTTTTGAAATCTGTCATCTATACCTTTGGTTAACTCTTGTGCTTTTTGGGCTATTTTACCGTTGGTTGGTATATGCTCTGTTGGTTCCAAGAATTTCTCTACCTCTTTTGGTATTGGCAAATTCTGTTTGGAGGCTTTTTGTATAAGATTTAGTGGAACCTCTCTATATTTTGTCTCTATCTCCATCTCAATATCCAAAACTTTTGCTCTATTGCTTTTATTCCACCTGGCATACAAAATATTTACATCATAACTGTTGTCATCATTTATATTAAAATTATCATAGTTACCATTAAATTTGAGGATTCTTACATTTTGCCAAGGAGCATTATATGGCATTGGATTCCAAAGTCTTGCCGGAAAATTGGGTTCATCATACTTTATATCAAAATGGTATTTGACTCTAAATCTTCTTTTTTTGCCAATATTTTGAGTCTTTATGTCTGTATCGTCTGTCTTTAAAGATGCCTCTATAAATATAGGCATAGATATAGATACCATAGTAATATGCTTTAGAAAATCTCTTCTTTTCATTATATTCTACCCTTTTATCAAAGTTATAATATCATCTATACAAATGATATTTATAATATATTATAATCATTTTTATAAATTATAGAGCATAATTTTATCATAATATATATTAGGTGTTTGGAGTTAATAGCTTGAGTATAAGTATAATCGCTCTTGAACACTCTTTGTGGTAAAATAGCTATTTCAATTTAATTGCTACGCAAGGAGCGTAATATGCGTCACTTTTTGACATTGAGTGATTTTACTCAAAGTGAACTGCAAGAGATGATAGAACTTGCAAAAACTATCAAGACACAAACCAAAAAAAGAGAGTTTGTACCATACCTGAAAAATCAAACCTTGGCTATGATATTTGAGAAGAGTTCAACAAGAACTCGTGTAAGTTTTGAGACTGGTATATATCAGCTTGGAGGTACAGGACTATTTTTATCTTCTAGGGATATACAGCTTGGTCGTGGTGAACCTATGAAAGATACTGCTAGAGTAATCAGCCGTATGGTAGATATGGTAATGATCCGTACATTTGAACAATCAAAACTTGAAGAGTTTGCAAAGTATTCAAAAGTACCAGTAATCAATGGTCTTACAGACAGCTTCCATCCGGTACAACTTATGACAGATTATTTAACAATGTTAGAGTTTGGCAAGACAAAACCAACTGTTGCATATATTGGTGATGGTAACAATATGGCTCACTCATGGCTCTATCTGGCTGCTATTATGGGATTTGAGCTTAGAGTTGCTACACCAAAAGGGTATGAGTGTAACAAAGATATAGTAGCAAAAGCTCAAGAGTTAGCCAAAGAGTATGGTGGCAAAATATCAATAGGCTATGATCCCAAAGAGGCAGTAACTGGGGTAGATGTAGTAACTACTGATACTTGGGTATCTATGGGTCAAGAGCAGGAAAAAGCAAAAAGAGTAGCTGATTTTAAAGGTTTTATGGTAGATACAGAGTTATTCTCTTTGGCAAAAAGTGATGCTATATTTTTACATTGTCTCCCTGCATATAGAGGTTATGAAGTTAGTGAAGAGATATTTGAAGCTCATGCGAATGAGATTTTTACCGAAGCAGAAAATCGATTACATGCCCAAAAGGGTATTATGGTATGGCTTGATAGAGCAAGAGACAAATAGGAGTATATATAAATTATGAAACACAATACAAAAATAGATTTAGAAAAGTTTAGCAAATACTCCAAACCAGGACCTAGATATACTAGTTATCCTACAGCCTTAGAGTTTAGTGACAAGTTTAGTTATGACAAGTATATATCATATCTACAAAATGGCAAAGGACCATTATCCATCTATATACATTTACCATTTTGTAGAAGTGCATGTTACTTTTGTGGTTGTAATGTAGTATTCACCTCTAAAGAGGAGAAGCTTAGCAGATATATAGAGTATCTAAAAAAAGAGATCGATATATTAGCTGAGCATATTGATACCAACAGAGAAGTTATACAGTTTCACTTCGGTGGAGGAACTCCAACTTATTATAAAGCTTTTGAGCTTGATGAGATTATGAAACATCTAAAAAAAAGATTTACAAACTGGAGTAGTGAAGCAGAAGTCAGTGTCGAAATAGATCCCAGATTTTTTAACAGAGATCAGATGATAGTCTTTGCAAAACACGGATTTAACAGGATAAGTTTTGGTGTACAGGATTTTGATCCTGCAGTTCAAAAAGAGATCCACAGAGTACAACCATACGATATTACCAAACAAGCAGTAGATTTAGCCAGGGAGTTTGATATAGAGAGTATAAATACAGATCTTATATATGGATTGCCATATCAAAGCTTAGATAGCTTTAAAAATACTCTACAACTAGCCAGAAGTTTAGATCCAGATAGATTGGCTGTATTTAATTATGCTCATGTACCCTGGCTAAAAAAGACTATGAGAAAGTTTGATGAGACTACAATACCATCTCCAGAAGTCAAATTAAATATACTCCAATATACTATAGATTATCTCACCTCAGAGGGGTATGAGATGATAGGTATGGATCACTTTGCAAAACCAGAAGATGAACTCTTTGGAGCTATCAGTAAAGGAGAATTGCATAGAAACTTCCAAGGATATACAACCAAAGGTGGAGCAAACTTGATAGGTATTGGGCTTACTAGTATTGGTGAGGGCAAAAGATACTATGCACAAAATACCAAAGATATGCATATCTATGAAAAGGCTATTGAGAGTGGTAAATTACCATTTGAAAGAGGGATAGAGTTGAGTGATGATGATATCATCAGAAAGAGTGTCATTATGGAGTTAATGGCAAACTTTGCTGTAGATATCAAAAGAGTAGAAGAGGAGTTTGATATAAACTTTGCAGAATATTTTAGTGATGCACTAAAAGCTTTAGAGGAGTTTGAAGATGTCAATTTGCTCAAAATTACAAAAGAATCTATCAAAGTAGAGCCAACTGGTACTTTGCTCATTAGAAATATTGCAATGCCTTTTGATGCTTATATGAATAAGTATGCAGGAAGTAAAAAAAGCTTTAGCAAAACTGTATAAAAGGTATAAAAGAGTGGAGCAAAATATATGAAAAGATTTTTTACAGTAGCTTTATTTTTTACTGTTTTCTTGTTTGGTAATACAGTAAGGGTTGCTTTATCTGCAAATATGTCATATGCTATAGATGAATTGATAAAGGCATACAAAGAGTCTAATCCCAATGTAGATATAGAGTTTAATATTGGCAGTAGTGGCAAATTAACAGCCCAAATTACCAAAAAAGCACCATATGATATATTTTTGTCTGCCAATATGCTTTACCCTCAAAAGCTATACAAAGAGGGATTTACTATTACAAAACCAAAAGTTTATGCCAAAGGAATGATCTCTTTGGTATCTGTTAGAGGTATAGATTTATCAAAAGGTATTGATATACTAAAAAGTAGCAGTATCAAAAAAATAGCAATTGCCAATCCAAAAACTGCACCATATGGCAAAGCTACTTTTGAAGCTATACAAAATAAAAATCTTTTACCACTGATAAAAGACAAGCTTGTATATGGTGAATCTGTAGCCCAAACAGTACTATACACCCTAAAAGTAGCAGATGTTGGAATAGTAGCTACATCAGTATTGTATAATCCCAAAATCAAAAGATACAAAAGAGTAACTCATAAAATAGTAAACAGAAATCTATATACTCCAATAAAACAAGGAATTGTACTACTCTCTTATGCCAAAAACAATCCAGAAGCAAGAAATTTATACAGATTTTTTCTATCTAAAAAAGCTCAAGATATACTATCAAAATATGGATATCAAAAGCCGTGAATAGATTGATAGCTACTATAACATCTATACAAAAAAAAGATTCACTTTATCTAATAGACTCTTTGTGCAATGAACAAAAAGTACAGTTAATGGCATTGGAACCTGTTGAGGGATTAAAAACAGGTTCTGTTGTTCATCTAAGCATAAAACCAACCTGCATACTCATATCCAAATCTCTTGATACCATACACTCAGGAAACAGACTCTTTGCAAATATCAAATCTATTGATGAGGGGCAATTGGTAGCAAGAGTAGTCTTGATAGTGGGTTCCATGGAAATTGAATCACTCTTGCCAAAAGAGTATATTAAAGAGTTTGAGTTAAATATATCAAAAAGAGTTGAACTAATAATTCCACAAAGTGCAATTGCTATTGAGGATATAATATTATGATTAATCAACTTTTATCCATAGATTGGACTCCACTACTTATATCATTTAAACTCTCATTTGTTACTACCTCTGTTTTACTCTTTTTTTCTATACCATTTGCTTGGTATCTATCACAAAGCAACTCCAGGTTTAAACCCTTGCTTGAAGCTATTACTGCTTTGCCTATTGTATTGCCACCTTCAGTATTGGGGTTTTATCTACTTATTCTCTTTTCTGATCTTAAAGATATATTTAATGTAGAGTTACTATTTAATTTTTGGGGATTGGTAATAGCCAGTATTATATATAGTCTGCCATTTATGGTTCAACCACTACAAAGTGGATTTGAAGGATTAAACAAAAGAGTAATAGAGGCTAGTTATATAGCAGGAAAGAGTAGTTGGATAACTCTGTGGAGGGTAGCACTACCAAATATTAAACCTGCATTAATTACTGCTATTATTATTACATTTGCACATACTTTGGGTGAATTTGGTGTAGTTTTGATGGTAGGAGGAAGCATACCAAATGAGACAAAGGTAGCCAGTGTTGCAATATATGAGATGGTAGAGATTATGGATTACTCTACTGCCCATATATATAGCGGTATTATGGTAGCACTAAGTTTCATAACTTTAATTGCTGTATTTATATTCAACAGATACAAGAAGATAGTATGATAGATATAGATATATCAAAAGAGCTTTACGGAGCAGAAGGCATAATGGCTATGAGAGTAAAACTCAAAATAGAAAACAACTCTTTTTTGGCTATTACAGGCTCAAGCGGAAGTGGCAAAACAACACTTCTTAGAATAATTGCAGGATTGGAAAAAGCAAATGGCACTATAAAGGTAGATAATGAAATATGGCTATCTCATACATCCTTTCTGCCTGTACAAAAAAGAAGAATAGGATTTGTATTTCAAGAGTATGCATTGTTTGAGAATATGACAATAGAACAAAACCTTCTGTTTGTAAACAAAGATATAGAGTTGGCAGAAAAATTATTGAAAATTACTGAATTGTTACCACTAAAAGATAGATACCCCACAAATTTGAGTGGAGGACAAAAACAGAGAGTAGCTTTGTGTAGAGCTATGATGAATAACCCCAAAATACTACTCCTTGATGAGCCACTCTCTGCACTTGATTGGCATATGAGAGAGAAACTTCACAAAGAGATTTTGCAACTACACAAAGAGTTTGGAACAACTACTATTATGGTAAGTCATGATCCATCAGAGATATACAAACTTGCCAATAGAGTAGCAGTTATGAAAGATGGTAGTATAGAAAAAGAGGGAAACCCATCAGAAGTACTCCTAAAAAGCAATGGTAGCCAAAAATTTTCATTTGAAGGTGAAATTGTAGATATATACCAAGCTGACATTGCCTATATAG
>JAMOSA010000225.1 GCA_027063325.1 Campylobacteraceae bacterium | reverse complement strand
AGTTTTGATACTTATCAATTACATTAATTTTCCTTAACAAAATCTCTATTTGCATAGTTGAAGCGGTTACCCCAAAGGGGTAACACATAAGAGGTATTAGAAGAGGTTAGCGTTTTTGTCTATCCACTTGAAGTACTCAATTATATCTTTAACCTGCTGATCACTCATACCCTGATCAGGCATTCTTAGGTTAAAGTAGTTGATCATAGCTTTTACATATGGATCATCATATTTTGATTTTGGATCTTTGATAAAGTCTGCTACCCACTTTTCACCATTTTCATGTCTTTGAAGAACACCAGTTAAGTCAGGTCCTGAACTTACTTTACCAATAACATGGCATCCGCCACATCCACCTTCATTAAATGCCTCTTCTCCTCTTTTTGCTGCTTCACTCATAGGAGTAGCTACTTTTCTAATTAGTAGATCTCTGGCTCTAATACCAACATCAGCGGTTTTTACCATATATTGCCAAATCATATTTTCAAACAAAATGGCTTTGTTTATATCACCTGCTTTATATGCTTCGTCAGCTTTTTTCTTCTGTTCTGGAATTTTGCTATACTGATCGAGTGCATCTTCAACAAGCTGTTTTACTACAGGATACTTCTCATAGTGATTCTCTTTTAGGAATTTAACAACACTTTGAATTACTTTATCAGTTGCATCATTTGTAGCAACAGTCTGCTTATACTCTTTTTCAAGCTCCTCTTTACTCATTTTAGACATTTTTAGCTTTTTGGCTGATACATACTTTTTGTTTGGATCTTTTACTAGTAAATAACCCATCATCTCTAAGTGAAGTGCTGAACAGAACTCTGTACAGTAATATGGGAATACACCCTCCAAGTCAGCTTTGAATGTAACAGATACAGTTTTACCAGGCTCTAATGATGTATGTACATTGTAGTGATCAACTGTAAATCCGTGTGTTTCATCTTCTGCTCTTTCAAGGTTTGTAAGATAGAATGTAACTATATCACCCTTGTTTACAGTAACATGTTCTGGGTTGATATGGCTTCTTACAACTGTACCATATACATATACATGGTTACCTTTTCTAACAATCTTCTCTTGACCTGCAAGAGTTTTACCTACATGAGTTTTACCTGTAAAGGCACTTGTACCCATTTTGTATCTTACATGAGGATGTAGTTTACTAGCTCTGATTGCTACTGCCTGGTGAGGTTCTCCAAGAGGTACTGGCATATCATAAAGCAGTTGCATCTTTTTGCCACGAATATCTATCAACTGGTGGTTTTGTGGATGAAGTGGTCCAATTTCGTTGAATCTGTCAATAGCGAGTTTATTTAGTGCTATAATATATTCACCTTGAGGATCTCTACTCTTTCCTTCCATTCCACAAAGGTGACCAATATTATAGTTTACATTTTGTCTATCTTCTACTTTACATGTTAGATAGTTCCATCTTACAACTTGACTATCAACATATAGTGAAGTATAGATTTCACCTTTGTCTTTCCAGTGTTTACCAAATTGATTGTGTAATGGTCCAAGGCCAAGTTCTGCCTGACAGTGTGCTGTCTTTTTAAGATCAATTATAGGTATGCCGTATGGATCTTTACCTACGAAGTCTTTGTTATCAATTGCTTTTTTGATCTTGTCCCAGCTATATACAGTTGCATGAGTATCAAGCTTACCGCAAACTACTATATATTTACCATCTGGAGATACATCAACACCGTGAGGTGATTTAGGCTCTGGAATCAAGAAGAGTGCATTATTTTTGACTGCCACATCAATAGGCACTACTCTGTGACCATTAATGATTTTTACATTTTTGTCATCTTTTGCAAGTTCAGCCAACTTTTTCCAGTTATATACATGCAAGAAGTCTGTATCATTTCTGGAACATCCTGCTTCAAACGGAGGAAGACCTTTTTCAATTCCACCTGTATAAAGTTCTGAGTTAAAGCTGTTTGTAAAGCCCCAACCATAACTTGCTTCTTTACCTGCATCAGATAGATCTTGCATATATGGAGGCATCTCTATAGTAAATGATTTTTCTGGAAGAATCTTTCCATTTTTATGATCAAATTTCCATACTGTTACACCACCCCTGTAAGTCTCTGCAAAATCTTCTATTGGGTGATAATTATTATCGAGTGGAGCTCCATATTGACAAGCTTCTAGGATATATTCACTATTTGGAGTAAAGAATGCTCCACCGTGATCAGATTTAAATACAGGGTTTACAACAATTTGTTTTGTAACAAAATCACTTAGATCAATAACTGCAATTCTTGGGTTTGCTTTATCATTGATTACAAGCCACTTACCATCATATTTACCATTGGTTTCAGAAAGTCCCGGGTGGTGGGTATCTCCCCATGTTATCTCTTTGCCTCTAATCCAGCCCTGTTTTAAAATCTCTTTAGTGTCATCATCATAACCCCATCCTTGCCAAGGCTCTGGAGTAAATACACCAATATACTTCAAAATTCTCATAGATGGTACACCATATACCATTATTTGACCAGACTGTCCACCTGAACTAAAGACAATATATTTGTCTCTGCCACCACTTGGTGTATATGTCTTGGCCGCTGCTAAAAGATCTTGTTGTGTCAAGCCACGCTCTTTCATAACTTTTTCAAGTTCTGACTGAGCTGAAGCCATTGAGACACCAACCAATGCCCCTATAGCTACCATAGATAGCCGTTTGACCATAGAAATCATCTTTAAACTCCTTCATATTTTTATGCAGTCAAAAATTATAATATTCATAAGTTAAACTGCAATGATAAACTATAGTTAAATTTATGTTAAATTTTCTTGATTTATGTTAAGTTTGTGTAACAAAAATGTAAAAAAGTATAAAATTTTCTATATATTTGATTTTCAATGGTATAATTCTATTCCCTATTGGGATAAATATAACTTATTCAAATAATTAAATAAAGGAATACTAATGAAAAGTATGACTATAAAAGATACTTATCCAATTCAAGCTATGGAGATATGCAAAGATGAAGCAAAATTTGCTACTACTGATGAGATTATTGCATATCTAAAAGAGTCTATTGAAAATCATCCAGTAGCTGTATATATAGATATATTTGATCACTATACTCATACCAAAAATTTGCCAGAACACTCTATGGATGAGAAGATTATAGATGTAAAAATAATAATATTCTGTTTTGGTAAAGAGCTTCCGGTTCCTCAAATGGCAGCAGTTAGACCAAGAAGTATTGCTGTAGTAGAAGAGGCTGATAAATTTACTCTTACATTTATGGATGCTCCAAATCCAGTAGCTCATGAGGCTATGACCAATTGGGTAAAGGGTGTTAGAAAGTAGAGTTTTGTGGAGTAACAACTCATTTTGAGTGTTACTCTCTGCTTTAATACCATCCAAAATTTTTACTTAGTGACTTTATAATTCTGTCATATCTATATTTTTGGTTTATTGGATATTTTAGTTTATACCCTACTACTCTGTTACCGACTTTATATACTCTTTTGTATATTATCTCTTTTGTATAGTTATTGTATCCGGATACTACAAACCATCTATGTGTAAATCTTCTGTAGCTTACAATAAAGTCTCTGTTTTGCAGATTTTTTATAGCTTTATGGTATCTCTCTCTCAAACCAAGTGTATCAAATCTGCCCCATACACGCAGTTTTCCTCTATGATCTTTGCTTCTTAGTATGATACCTCTGTCTTTGCCTATATGACTATATATCTTGAACCAGTTTGTTGGATATCTTAGATAAAATCTATATACTTTGTTTTTATAGAGTGCCAGTTTGTGATTATTGTGTGATTTCTTGTAAACTGGTGCTGTAGAGTGACTGTTTGCTTTTTTAAATATTCCATCACTGTATATATATCTGTAGTAACTTCTGCCGTTTTGTATAGAGAGTATCAAATCTCCTCTTACTCTTTGTAACTTCCATTTGGATACTCTACTATTGCCTCTTTTGTTATCACTGCTGTATATGACTCTTTTGATAGCCTCTTTTCCTCTAAATGCTATATGTACCAGCTTTTCTAATCTGTATCCATTGTTCTCATATCTTTGGATACATACAAGCTCATCTAAACCTCTACTTCCTCTAAATTTTTGACATCTGTCATAAGCTCCCTTGCCGTAATATATCGGTTTCCATCTGTGATCTTTCCACTTTGACATTAGCAATCCACCCCAGTTTAGTGGTATCAAATATCCTCTGTCTATCTCAAAATGTGGTTCACAACCTACTGCCTGAACTACAACTTCAGCTTGAGAAGGGCTGTTAAAGTGACCTTTTATTGGATTTTGTACACTTATTGTTGCATCATCAATATATCTCAACTCTGTTTTAAATGGTAACTTTTTGCACCTACATACCAGATGAACATTCTCATAAAATGGTCTCTCTTTACACATACTTTTAACAACTTCATCTCTTATATCCATACTGTTTGAGAGTGAAACTATCAAAAAGAGTGCTAAAAATAGTCTGTTTATCATTTGAGCCTCCTTTTTTTCTATTGTAGTAAAAAATAGTTATATAAAAATTAGCATCTGTTTTTATATAATCACTAATTATTTAAAGTCAAAAGCTTTACACTTTACTCTTGCTTACTAAAAGAGTATGTTAGAGTATGTTATGATTACATCAATAAGTATGAGGGTATCAGGTATGAGTAAAAGTGATTATGAGAAGTGGAACAGAAAGTATCAAAAGAATGAAAAGTTGCTGCAAAGAAGAGAACCTTCAAGTGTAATTTCCCAGTATATACCAGCAGTTACAACTAATAAAAGAGCTTTGGATATTGCATGTGGAAGCGGTAGAAATACACTTTGTCTTGCATCTATGGGATATATGGTTGATGCTGTTGATATTGCTTTGCAACCTCTTCAAAAATTAAAAGAGTTTGCCAATGATGATAAAATATATGACAATATCAATATCTATATGGCAGATTTGGATAGTTTTGAAATTCCTGATACAACATACAGTGTTGTAGTAATGGCAAACTATCTCGATAGAGATTTGATAACAAAAACAAGAGAATATATAGAGATTGGAGGATACTTTATACTAGATACATATATAGATGATATTCGCAATGAAAAGATAGATAGTAACAAAGAGTATCTACTAAAAGAAAAAGAGGTTGCCAGTCTCTTTGGAGACAAGTTTGAAATAGTATATAAAAGTACCTATCAAAATGAATCTTATGAACTTTACAGAATGTTCAAAATGGCTATAGTAGCCAAGAGGATAAGATAATGTTAAAGAGTATTTCAAAAAGAGTTATATCTATATTTGAATATATACTTGTAGTCATATTTATAGTTTTTGAAGAGTTGATATGGGAGAGGATTGCCATACCTCTTTTTGGTTATTTGTCTTCTTTAAAAGTTATGCAGTATATTGAGAGTGC
Organism: Campylobacteraceae bacterium; assembly: GCA_027063325.1. Lineage (GTDB taxonomy): Bacteria > Campylobacterota > Campylobacteria > Campylobacterales > Sulfurovaceae > Nitratifractor. The sequence goes on along the minus strand of JAMOSA010000225.1, from coordinate 3,180 downwards.
AATATTAAAACTAAACAGATATATAATACTGCTTATTTTTGTATCTTTATTTATAGTGGTAGAGGGTGCGGGTATAACTGCTGGTATTTTAATGGTAAATGATATGGTTTTAACCGGATTTTTATTGTATGCTATGAAGATACCAGTAGCTGCTTTTACATTTTGGTTATTCAAAATCAGTGAAGCAAAGCTACTCTCATTTGATTGGTTCAAAAGTATATATTACGGCATTAAATCTGTTGTAAGGTGGCTAAAGAGTACATCTATCTACAAGAGTGTACTACTTCATATAAAATGGCTAAAGGATCATATAAAACCATATATATATAAAATAAAAAATATTGTTTCAAACAAAGAGAGTAGAGTGTTTGTTAAACTAAAAAGATTATACAGACTTTTAAAGAGGAAAAAGAGTTAATAGAAAGTAGCATATTGCAATATAATTAATATTACATATATTCTATCTAGTTGCTAATATTATCAGGTTGATTATTAGCAATAGATGAGAATATATTTTATTTATTTTTACAGTCTTTGTGGTCTTTCATCTTTGAAAGCTATCTTTTCGGCCTCTTTTAATAGCTTTAAACCCCCTTGCTTTATCATATCATCAGCAAGGTTTTTACCAGCATAACTATAGCTATCTACTGCTACTACTCTATGCTCTTGTAGTATATTTGTACCATCAGGATATCCAAGCATCGCTCTTATATCTATTTTGTTATCTATAAGTCTGGCATTTATAGCAACTGGTGCTGAACAACCTGCTCCAATTGTAGATACAAAATCTCTCTCAATTGTCGTACATATATAGGTCTCTTTGTCATTTAGAGAATCGGCAATTTCTTGTGCTATTGGATTATTGGCTACTATCTCTATACCCAAAGCTGCTTGACCCATAGGTGGTATCATAAAATCCAACTTCTCTACATACGGTATAGACTCAAGCAGATTTAATCTTTTTAATCCTATATAGGCTAGAATAATGGCATCATACTCACCATCTGCTAATTTTCTTAGTCTGGTATTTACATTGCCTCTTAAATCTTTTATTATTAAATCATCTCTTTTGTGTAACAATTGCATTCTTCTTCTAAGACTTGTTGTACCAACAATTGCACCTTTTGGTAACTCTTGAAGAGATTTATATTTATGAGAAAGGAGTACATCACTTTGATCTGCTCTTTTTGTAATTGCTGCAAGTTTTAGACCATCTGGTATAAATGTAGGTACATCTTTGAGTGAGTGTACTGCAATATCAGCTTTACCCTCTAACATTGCATCTTCTAACTCTTTGGTAAAGTGTCCCTTGCCACCAATCAAAGCCAATGGTTTATCAAGTATCCTATCACCTCTACTGGTGATTTTATTTAATTCAACTTTATACTTTGGGAACTCTTTTTCTATATACTCTTTTACAAAGTATGCCTGCCACAGAGCCAAATCACTGGCTCTTGTTGCTATGGTTATCTTTTTCACGAAAATTACTTTTTGTTTATATATTTTTTGTAGTTTTGGCGATTTTCATCATGTTTGCCGTCAAAATATACAGTTGGAGTCCCTCTTACCATCATTCTATCACTCATATCTTTATCATGCTTTAGTGCATCTAAAACTTTTTTGTCATTAATCTCTTTTGATGTGAGTTTAATCCCAAACTGTTTTTCAATTGCTTTTAAAATCTTCTTCTCATCGGTTTCTCTTGGATCTATTTTTAATTTATACATCTTGAGTGAATCATCAATTTTGCCTTTATGGTGCAAGGCTACCATGGCTTTTGTTAAAGTATCAGATACAGGGTGTAACTGAAGAAGAGGTGCATGATAGTAATATACTGCAATCTTTTTAGGATTAGCTTTTGCATCCTTGATTAGCTTTGGTACATAGTTTTGACAAAATGGACACTGAGGATCAGAAAAAACTACTATTTTATGCTCTGCATCCTTGTTACCTGCTATTAGATGTTTTGGATCATAATATTTATTACTTATATCAGGTCTGATTTTGTATTTTAGATTATCACCAGTTTTTAAATCTATCAAAGTCAAAGCTACAAGGTTTGTTTTTCTGTTTACAAATATTACATCTGGTATATTTAACTCTTTTTTACCCATCTTAAGATGCATCAGTGCCATATAAGCTTCCCAATTTGGATCATTTTTGATTGGTTTTTTACCTATCAAATCAACCTTTTCTACTTTGATGTTTGGATTCTTTGCCAAATGCTTTTTGACAAATTTATCTAAATCAAATCCTCCTGCTGTTATTATCAGTGTCGTTGCTACACTGCTCATCAATAATTTCGACATCAATGACATTATCATACTCTCCTTCATTAGATTTATTATAGTGTTTTCTTTGTGGTTGCATTTTAGCAAACAATTGTAAATATAAAGCATACAAGAGTAACAATACTCCTATAGCATCACTCAAAACACCTGGAATTATGAGTAGTATTGAACCAAATAGATAACTCATAATAGTACTATGTACACTCTTTGCATCTATTTGACCAAAATTAAATGATTGAAATGTATCTATTAGTGCATATGGAGATAGCTTTAGCAACAATACACCACCTATTGCAGAACCTATAATCCATAATACACTGTTTAGATAGCCTATAGATATACCTACCTTTAGTGATACAAAAAAATCTGCCATTAAAAATAGCAGAATAAACAGAAACATTACTTTAACCTCTCTATTACTTTATCAACTATTTGAGTTAGTGGAATATCCTCTTTGATTAATCCATCTCTTTGAATCAATTCTACATTACCCTCATTTATCTTTTTGCCTACAACTATACCATATGGTATTCCAATCAACTCAAAATCTTTTATTTTGAATCCATATCTCTCTTTACGATCATCATAGAGTACTTCAAAACCAGCTTCTAATAACTCTTTATAGACTCTTTCGGCCTCACTCTTTTGATTTTTATCAGCTATATTTGATACTATCAGATGTATATCAAATGGTGCTGACTCTTTGGTCCATATACATCCTCTTTCATCATGATGTTGCTCAATGATAGCTGCAAGTAATCTGGATATACCAATACCATAAGTTCCCATTACAAATGGACGGCTTTTGCCACTTTCATCTAAAAAAGTAGCTTGTAGAGGTTTACTATATCTGGTACCAAGCTGGAAGATATGTCCAACTTCTATCCCT
>JAMOSA010000224.1 GCA_027063325.1 Campylobacteraceae bacterium | reverse complement strand
CTATTGTCAAGCTGTTTCCACTTTTTTTTTACACTTTTTCCAAAAAAGTTACTTTTTTCTCTATCTGGGCTATTTGGGCTTACATTAATATAAGAATATATTTCCATAGATGTATTGAATGTAAGTTTTAATTAACTCACATTGTACTATTATACCTATAGTACCCAAAAGAAGGAGGGATTATGAAAAAACATATATTTAGTTTAGCTTTTATTACTCTAATAGCTTCTTATGCAGAAGCTTGTTATGTATCTTATGTTCATGGTTTAAATAGATATGGTGATAACTTTTTGGCAGTTAGAACTGGACCAAGTACTAGATATAGGCAAATTGACTCTTTGTATAATGGAGACAGAGTATTTATTTGTGATTATTCAAGGGGCTGGAGATTAGTCTATTATAGTGGATACAGAGGTAGTTGCTATCTTGATAGAGGTCGTCCATATGGTGATTGTCATAGAGGTTGGGTATATTGGAAGTATGTTGAATAGTTCTATAAGACCAAGATATAAATCCTTGGTCTTATAAACTCAATCCATATCTCATAGCATATTCAATATCTTTTAAATCATACTTTTCATTTGTAAAATAATTAAATGCCAATACACCCTGATACAAAAGCATATCACCTCCATCTTTGGTTTTAAGACCCTTGGTTTTTGCAAACTCTAAAAAAGGTGTATTTGAACCATATACTACATCAATTACTCCTATAGCTTTGCTCAAGGCTCTATTGAGTATCTCTTTTGGTGCAGGAAGAGAGTCATCTTTTAGACCTGCTGATGTCATATTTACTACTATATCATATCCATCTCCATTAAAACTATCATAGGTATAACACTCAAATCCATTTTCAATAAACTGCTTCAATCTGCCTTCGCTTCTATTTAGTATTTCAACTTCATATCCACTCTCTCTTAGGATTACAGAAGTAGATTGGGCTGTACCACCTGCACCTATAAACAGAACTTTACCACCATTTGGTAACATTGTCTTAAGAACTTTTAAAAATCCTGGAGCATCGGTATTGTAACCTTGTAATTGATTCTCTTTATAGATAATTGTATTTACAGCTCCTACTCTTTTGGCAAAACTGTCTAATTTGTCACAAGCTTTATATGCATACTCTTTGTGAGGTACTGTTATATTGCAACCTCTTAATCCCAATTTAAAAAACATATCTCTTAATTTGGAACCATCCTCTAGTCTGTATCTGCCATAACATCCAGGATATCCAACTCTCTTAAATGCCATATTGTGCATTACTGGTGATTTTGAGTGAGATACAGGATCTCCAAATATCACAAACAGTTCTCTATTCATCTTTTAACTCCTTATCTTTCTCTCTAAAAGCACTTGGTCTTATACCTTTAAATAGCTTCACTATAAAACCGCTCAATATTGCACCACCTGGTAGTATCCAAAGAATTGTAATAAATATCATTCTAAATATATCTGTAATTTGAACAATAACATCTTTGAAATTTCTATTTTTTATATGTTTTGGAATATCACCTGTCTCTCTCCACTCTTGATGAAGACCATCTTTGAGTTCATCTAATAAAACTCTCCAATATAACTTTATTTTCTCTACTCTCTTTTTATTACTATCCAATGGCTTTGGCTTTTTATTTTTCATCTATTTGCTACCACAAATATAACAAACATCAGTTCTAGCATAAGCACTGTGAGGTGTATTTGCCTTTGATTCCATTCTATCTCCAGCTTTTAACAATATACTGCTATCACCCTCATCAATTTGAAGTTTACCACTAATTATCCACCTAACTTCATTATATTGATGTTTGTGAAGTGGATATATTTTATCTTTTTCATCACACCACTTAAAGATATTAAAGTATCCCTCTTTTGTAAGTATATCTATAATCTCTTGTTCATCAGTGATGCCTGTATCTATCACTTTTGCCATAGATTATCCTTAATATTAGATTTCGTATTTGTAAAAGTTTAGTATCTAATCTGATAACAGATTAAATACTATTTTGGAGTTTTATTTTCTTTTGTAGTTTCCACCAAGAGCTAAATATAAATTGACTCTGTTTATAAGTCTCTCTTTTTGAATTTGAGTCTTTAGTATTTTTGCATTTATCCATTTGGTTTGGACATTTAGTACATCAAGAAGTGTACCTTGACCAATTTTATAATTTTTGTATGTCATATCATATGCCATTTTATACTCTTTTACCATCATAATAGCATATCTATATCTATGGTACAACTGTCTATCTTTTGCCAAAGAGTCTTCGACCTCTCTAAAGGCTCTTAATACTACTTTTTTATACTCTGCAATTGCTCTTTTTTGGTCTGAAGATGCTTTTGCTACCATTGCATCTATTTTTCCAGCATCAAATATAGGCATAAAGAGTCCACCTATCAATTTTGCCATTGTATGTTGAACTATATCTTCACCAGCATTAACACTAATATCAATTCTTGGCAACTTTAAAAGTTCTGTTGCTTTTAGATTATGAAATGCAGATGCTACTTTGTATCTAGCAGCTATAATATCTGCTCTTCTGTTCAAAAGATCCAAAGGTACTCCACTCTTTGGCATTGGTGAAATATTACTTAATCTTCTTGGTTTGATTTTGGTGGCTGGATACCTACCTACTAATACCTCTAATGCTCTAATATCACTCTCTTTTGCAATCTTTGCAGCTTGGGCAGAGTCTAAAGCTTCAGCCAACATACCACTGATCAAATGCACATCTCTAAGATTACCTTGACCAATTTTAGCTCTTTTTTTGAGAATATCTCTAGCTTCAGTTTGTATTCTTACTACCTCTTTATTAAATCTATAAATTGCATTATCAGCATTTAACAAAAACCATGCTCTTGCAACATTGGCTGAGAGTACCTGTCTAGCCCATGCAAAATCTGCCATGGTAGCAACAGTATAGTCACTGTTACTCTGTAATTCATTTGCTACCCTGCCCCATAAATCAGGTTCCCAATTGAGAGAGAGAGAAATATCACCTTTGTCATGATGCTTAGATGCTTCCCAACTTCTATATGAATAGTTACCCTTTAGATCAAGATGAGGGATCATACCACTATGAGTTATTTGCATATTGGCAATTGCTCTTTCAACTTTTGATGCTGCTATCTCTAAATCTGGATTTCTCTTTTGGGCCTCTTTAACCAAATAGTTTAACTTTGAATCCCCAAATCTTTTGATCCAGCCATCTTGAACTTCACCACCCAAAAAGCTGCTTCTATACTTTTTGGGTACTTTTACTACACCATCTACAACACTTACAGCCTGTTGGTGGGTAGCTACACTACTTGCACATCCACCAAGAACCAAAGCAACTATCAAAGATATTGCAACTCTACTACTTTTTATCATAATCTACCCTCATAATTAGTGGAATCTCAAGAAGTATTGCCAACTCATCATTCTAAGCAATATCTTTCTAATTATTGCAACATGACTCCAAAAGCCCTCTTTGGCTCCATACACTGCTGCTATTGCATCTACGCCCAAAGGTAAACCAAGTTTTGTAATATTTTTATCAAGTTCAATAATTACTGGAATTTGTCCTTCTGGTAAAGCTCTATTGAGTGAATACATTGTTCTATCTACTCTAAGTTCACCCTCAGCCATAGCTGGTAAGACTTGTTTTACTTTACCTTGGAATGTCATACCTGGAATTGAAGGAAATATTACCTCTGCCGGATCACCTTTTTTGATATTTTGATACGGTTCTGGTCCAAATCCTGCAATCAAAGCAATAGAGTTTATATCCACAAATGTCATTGGAGCCAATATTGGTACAGTTACTGCCATCATACCGGGTCTAAGCCTAATATGGGTAGCAAAACCATCTGAGGGTGCTCTTACTATACAACTATCTAATCTAAATTTGGCTTTTCTTAGTTTTGCTTCAAGTGTTAATACTTTGTTTTCCCACTCAAGCACATCAAATTTTGATCCACCCGCTGTAGCAAGTAGTGCTTTGGTATCTTTGAGTCTTTGCTTTGCAAACTCCAATTCAGATTTAATTGCATCATATTCAGCTTTAAATGGTGTAGGATCAATTTTGAATAATATATCACCCTTTTTTACCATCTCATTTGGTTTTACATCTACTTCTATTACTTTACCCTTGACATTAGATACAATTGGAGTAGTTACAAAATATATCCTTGCACTTCTTGAACCTGGATGAAAATATGCCATACCCATTAGCATACTGCCAATTAGTACCATACCTCCAAGAACTGCTGTTGTCAAAGACCACTTATTAACTGGTATCTTAAATACTTTAAATATTATCCAACAAAATGTAATATAGGTTAGGAGCATTAGGGTTTCCATAACTACTGCTCCTTTGTACTGTTTTTAGAGTCAAACTCTTCAATCTCAGCCTCTTTGGACTCTATTTTTGATTCAAGTTCATCTCTTTTGGCTTCAAGCTTGGCTTCAAGCTTTTCTACTTTCTTCTCAAGCTCTTCTATTGCTCTCAACTGCCCTTTTAGTTCCGGAGATGGTTCTATCTGAACTGTCTCTACTCCCCAACCTTGACCAGGTTTATACAGATATGCCCAAATCCATAAAAATGGCCATATTGTATGGAGCAGAAACAGACTTACCCACCCTGCTATATGTATTGCATCTTGGTGTGGATGCTCTCTTTTCTTTGCTATCTCATATGGAATATCGTGTATATAAATAACCAAATATATCAAAAATATTGATATAGTTACAAATACACCCAATGCTACATAATCTAATGTACGCGGATCTACTGCTAACGCCATTGACACTCCTCTTTTGGATATTGATAAACAACAAATTAAAATTAAATTTATTATATATAATAACTAAAACTCTCTTATGTTTTATTGCGATATACTATTAGTATCTTAATATTAAACTCTATTTATATTAGTCTTATTGCTTAAAGTAGTATATATGAAAAATTGCAAAGGATTATATGATGTTATCGCGATTTAAAATGGATCTATTTGGTACAGATGTAAAAACTGAATTTTTGGCAGGTTTTACTACATTTTTGACAATGGTGTATATTGTTCCGGTAAATGGTTTTATTTTAGCAGATGCAGGTATGCCAATGGATGCGGTAATTACTGCAACAGCTCTTATTACAATACTTGCTACTATATTTAATGGCATATGGAGTAATACTCCTGTTGCTATGAGTGTAGGTATGGGTCTAAATGCTTATTTTAGTTATGGGTTAGTATTGGGAATGAAGATACCATGGCAAACTGCACTTGGTATTGTATTTATATCTGGTATTATATTTGTAGCACTTTCATTTACCAACTTTAGAGTATGGGTAATTCACTCTATACCTATGGAGCTTAGAAGAGCAATAAGTGCTGGTATTGGTGCATTTATAGCATTTATTGGTCTAAAGCAGTTGGGTATCATAGTTGCAGACAAGGCTACATTGGTATCACTTGGTCATATTCAGGAGCCATCTGTAATGCTTGGAATATTTGGTCTATTTGTAACATTGATTTTATATACATACAAAATAAAGGGTGCTTTTATATTAGGAATCTTTATTACAGCAATTGTTGGCTGGTTTTTTGGTATAGGTAAACTGCCTGATAGTTTTTTGAGTATGCCAGCTTCAATTACTCCTATTGCATTTCATCTTGATATAATCTCTGCTCTATCACTTTCACTACTGCCTGTAATTATTACATTTTTGGTAACAGATATGTTTGATTCTCTTGGTACCCTGACAGCTGTTGGAGCAAGGGCCGGTCTGTTCCAAAAGGATAAAGATGATATTGCATTGGAAAAGACACTAGAAGCTGATGCTGTAGCTACAGTTACAGGATCTTTGCTTGGGGTATCAACTACCACATCTTTTATAGAGTCAGCAAGTGGTGTTGAAGAGGGTGGAAGAACTGGTCTTACTGCTGTATTTACAGGACTCTTTTTTATATTGACACTATTTATGTTACCACTTTTTAAAGCTATTCCAGATCCAGCAATATATCCTGTATTGGTTGTTGTTGGTATATTGATGTTTACTGAACTCGGGAAAATAGATTTCCAAACCAGTGATATTGCTATACAATCGAGTGTATTTTTGACAGTTATGCTAATGCCTTTGACATTTTCTATTACAAACGGTCTAGCAGCTGGATTTATCCTTTTTACTCTACTAAAGATGGTTTTGGGAAAATGGCAGGATTTGACAATAGGTACATATGTAATTACTGCAATTGGCTTGATTGTATTTATACTACACTAAAAGGATATAAAACAATATGGAAAAATACTACTATGGATATGATGAGTTTTTAAAAGATGCAAAAGAGCTTACAAAAGTAGTTGCTACAGAGTACAAACCAGATACTCTGCTCTCAATTGCAAGAGGAGGTTTGACTCTGGCTCACTTTATGGCTGAAGCACTCCATACCAATAGAGTGTTTGTACTAAACTCTATACACTATGATGGCACAAAAAAGCTAGATACATTCAATATATTTAATATCCCAAATCTATCAGATGCCAAAAAAGTCTTGATTATAGATGATATATCAGATAGTGGAGAGACTCTAAGAGAAGTTTTAAAGATACTCAAAGAGAAATATCCAGATATTGAATATAAAATAGCTACCATATTTTACAAACCTAATACATTGGTAATGCCAGACTTTACACTAAAAGAGGCTAAAGTATGGATAGATTTCTTGTGGGAAATTGATCCTAAGATAGATTAAATAAAGAGGTATAGATATTTCATTATAATTCATATTAACAACTCTACACATCTAAAGCATAATAATGTTAGTAAAAATTTATACTAGGAGGTGAAACTTTAGCCCTTTCAATAAAATATTTTTGAATGGGACTAAAGTGAATTTCTTATATAATCAATCTTTCTTATTATCTCCACCATTTATCATATCAGATATAATTCCTCTCTCATCAGTAGCATCAGCTACAACTACTCCAATAATATGAAGAGGAACAAATAGCAATATAAAGTTATATACTGCTTCATGAGCCTCTTTAATATCATGAGCTGTATCTTTACTGATACCTATTACATCATAAAAGTGTATTACAAGACCACTGATTGCCATAAATGCTATAACAATATAAAGTACAATATATCCTATTTTTACCAATTTTTTATGCAGTGAAGCTTTACTGAATGATACATAATTTCTTTTGCCACTATCTGTAAAAAAGAGTGCAACTCTCCAAATAATCAAAACTGCCAAAGCATAACCCAAAATAATATGCCAATCCCACATAGGAGCTCTTATCGCTTTGGCTATAGCTTTTGCCTGTTCCGCAGTAATATCTATACCATACTCAGAGAGTTTTTGCATAATAAGTTCACTGTTTGTTCTCCAACTAAGAAAAGTTTTTCTCAAAAATACAGTTCCAAGCAAACCTAATACTACAAAAGCATTTATCCAGTGCCACAATCTCAAATTTAGACTCCACTTCATATTTATCCTTT
>JAMOSA010000223.1 GCA_027063325.1 Campylobacteraceae bacterium | reverse complement strand
TATTACATTTGCAACTTTAATATCTTTTATACTCTTTTTGGTATGACCTTGTATATGTATTGGAATAGTCAAAAAGTGTTCATTACAATTTTGTAGAATTTTATTTCTGTTTATAAATGAATTTTTTTCAAATTGTACATCATCCATTACTACAAATATATCACACAGTAATATCTTATGGATATATCCAAGCCATGGATTATATGCCGGTTGGTGTGCTGAGACAATCATTAATAGCCTTTGAAATATATTTTATATCTTTTGAATTTAATGTGTAGTATATTGGTATAGAAAGAAGCCTTGGTGCGATATATTCTGCATTTTTATAATTTTTTTTATTCAGTTTCATATAGTTATGTAGCAACTCTTTTGATTTTGTAGGAACAATTGTTCTTATACCTTTTGAAAGCATTTTTTTTTGGCACTCTTTTTTCTTTTGTATATCATCAAAAAATAGTAAATATCTATAGTGGTTATTCCCACTAATTATATTATATTTTATTATTTTCTTATTATTAATAATAGAGTTATAATATTTTGATACTTTTTTTCTCTTTTTTAAGAGTTTACTTAACTCTTGAAGACCACTATATATCATAGAAGCATTAATGTCACTGATTTGAAAGTTAAATTTTGGTTCATATCTATGTGGATTATCAAAAAGAATATAATCTTTTATATATGATATATATTCTTTGTTTTGAGATACTACAGCTCCACCAATTCCTCCTGTAATCATTTTGGACGCATAAAATGAGTATATTGACAAATCTGCTATAGTACCACATTTTTGTTTACTATTAGTATATCTACTGCCTAATGCTTGTGCACAATCTTCTATAATTGGAATATTATATTTTTTTAATCTTTTTATATCTGTGGGTATTCCGTATGTATGAACTGCCAAGATTGCTTTTGTCTTTTTTGATAAGGCTTTTTGAATATTTGAGTATGATATTCCAAGGTTATCCAAAGATATATCTACTACAATAGGTAGTGCTTGAGTCATATATATTGCATTTAATAATGCAGTACATGTATATGTAGGCACAATAACTTCATCACCTTTTTTAATTTTTAAAGCCTTTAGTGCCAAAAAGAGTGCAGATGTCCCATTTGTAACTAATACGGATTCACTCCTTATATTTAGTATGTCACATAGCAATTTTTCTGTATCATGTGATATGGAACCATAATTTATCCATCCGCTTTTTAAGACTTTTTTGATACTCTTATATGATTTTTTGGGAATAAATGGTTTGTTATGAGGAATATTTTTCATAGTATCTCTCTTTTATTTTACATGGATTTCCTGTTATTAAAGAGTAAGGAGGTATAACTCCTGCATTTATCAAAACTGTTCCTGCTCCTACAACACTATGAGCTCCTATATGAGTATTTCTGCCTATAAATGAGTGTGAACCTATAAATACATTATCTCCGATGGTTATATCTCCTCTTTCTATTTCACTCTTCAATCCTACAGTAAGTTTATGTGAATCTGCACCATTAATAGATACAAATGAGGCAATATCACAATTTTTACCTATTTTTACTTTTACATGATTTGCATTAATTTCGGAAAATAGACCTATATAAGTATTTTCTCCAATTTCTGGTTCTCCTAGTATAAATACCAATGGATGATAAGGGTTCTCCTTTAAATCTAAAGCTTTTATAATATCTTTTCTATTTATCATAGTGTATATCTTTCATCGTTATGGTTTCTCCCTTTTTTATATCTTTTGTTGATTTTAACCCTGATAATATATCTATATATTTTGGTTCAAATCCTTCGCCTTCATATCGTTTAAACTCCAAAAACTCTTTTTTTATAACTTCACCAGCTTTTATATCTTTTTTTGAAACGATTTTTCGTCTTGCTATATCTCTCATTTTTAGCTCTTTATCTGTAGGTTTTAATATAGAAGAGCCAAGAGCTTTTTCAATAAAACGAATATCTTTTACATATTGAATCAATTCATTAGCATTTATACTGAACCAGTGATCAGGTCCTGGCATATTATTATCAAGTGTAAAGTGTTTTTCAATAACTTTTGCCCCCATACATACCGCACCAACTGCTGCACTGCTTCCTATTGTATGATCAGAAAACCCTACCTCTACTCCAAAGGCATCTTTGATTGTAGGAATTTTTTTCAAATTTACCTCATAATCTTGAGTAGGGTATGAAGAAACACAGTGAAGAACAGTAATATTATTGTTTCCTTTTTCTCTAATTACTCTTATGGCATCTTCTATTTCATATGCATATGCCATACCTGCAGATATAATCATTGGGAGTGATTTTGAAGCATAGTATGCCAAAAGCTCCAGATTGGTCAAATCATCACTTCCTACTTTGATGAAATCCAAATCTGTAATAGAGAGTAGAAATTCCAAGTCGGATATATTTTGTGGAGTTGAGCTAAAGACTATATCTTTTGTTTTACAATAGTTTACAATCTCTATCCACTCATCTTTGTCAAACTCATACCTTTTAAACATCTCAAGCATAGATTCTGTTATCTCTTTTCCTTGAGATTTATAAGTATATGTTTGAGTTGGATCACTCACAAACTCAGAGGCTTTAAATGTTTGGAATTTTACACAATCAACACCAGCCTCTTTTGCTACATCTATCATCTTTTTTGCTATCTCAACATCACCATTGTGGTTTATACCAACTTCTGCTATTATAAATGTATTATTCACTCTTTTACTCCAACTATTATATACTCATCACTTTGATAACTATTTTCACATTTATTACAATATAAAATTTCTCCAAAAACTCTTTTGATATATTTAATGTTACAAAAATTAAAAATTTCAAAAATCTCTTCATATTTTGTAAAGTGGACAATACCTGTATCTTTAAATGTACCTTTTTTTATATCATAATATGTATTTGACTCTATCATTTTAGCATTTAATATACCTTTTTTGATCTCTAATAGATCAGGTGAATATTCACTAAATCTAAAAGAGATTACAAGTCCTCCCTTTTTAAGAACCCTTGAGGCTTCTTGCCACCATTGTTTTATATCTGTATATTTACCACAATATGTTGCTTCTCGATCTATAATTATATCAAATGTATTATCTTCAAATGGAAGAGAATCGAATGTTGCATTTAATATAGTTGCATTTATATTTCTATCTTCACAAAGTTGTTTAGCTATTTTACAAGCACTATTGCTACCATCTATTCCAAATGTATCAAAACCATTTTCAGCAAAAAACCATAAGTTATTTCCACAGCCACATCCAAGTTCTAAAAGCTTTAACTTTTTATTATCTGTTTGCAAAAATTTAAGACTATTAAAGAATACGGAAATAAGTTCTCCATATGGATATCTATTTATATGTTTGTTTTTAGTATATATATTATTTTCCCATGATTTATCAAAAGACATTTTATTTTATACTCCATTTTATAAGGTTTAAGACTTCTTTTTTATTGTACTTATTAAGTGTTTGCTTCTTTTTGCTATATTTCAAAAATCTACACATCTCTTTTTGGTTATTTGCAACTTTTATTGATAGAATCTCAATACCCATATAGTAAGCTTCATTCGCTATAACACTTGGTGAAATAATAGCTAAATCACTTTTACTTAACTCTTTTGCAAATGAGTTGCTGTCTATATAAAGAGTAGCAAATTTATAGTTTTTTACCCTCTTTTTTAATCTATTTAAAGTAGGATTTACTTGTGTTGTAAATATTGATACCTCTATATTTTTTATTTTTTTTAGAATATCAAGTAGTTTTATTGTTATACCTTTACTATCACTACCACCCATTGAGATAAATATATGTTTTTTTCCTGTTTTTTTCCTGTTTTTTGTTTTTTTTACTTCAATAAACTCTTTACGCAAAAGTGTATATTTTTCACCACATTTTATAGTAGAGTGTTTTGGAACAAGATTTTTATATCTAAAAGCTTTAGCATATATATTGTGATTTAAAAGTATATCGCAATAGTGTTTTTGATATATATCATCTAGTACAAAAATCTTTGCACCTGTTAACTCTTTTAATCTCTTTTCGTCATCATATTTTATACCATAGTGATCTATTACTATCATATATGCTTTTTTCTCTTTGGCAATAGTTGCTAACTCTTCTATACTACTACTTTGTAGTATTACAATTTCATATCCCAATTCAGTAATTTTATGATTTATATTACCTTTTAGATTACATACTGCAAATATTACTCTATACTCTTTAAAATCTCTTTGTGCCAACACCAAATCACGCATAATATGACCAGCTCCTATTTGAGCTGAACTGTCTGCTCTTATTATGAGACTCTTCATAATCTACTTTGTCAACCTTTTAAAACCATTATGCTTTATAGGGGTATCAAGATAAGAGCTTATATCACTATTGGATGTAATTATATCTTTGAGTATATTAAATACTTTATCTATACTATTTAGATACTCATTTATATCTTCCTCTTTTTGTGCATATGAAGCATAAAATCCAGAAGATGCCAAAAATCCTCTTTTTAACATCTCTTTTATAAATATTGTCATTAAAATTTCACTTTGTGGTTCATTTAAGGTAAAATGACTCAAAGGATAGAGACCACCAACATCTATATTTAGATTATGTTTTTTTGCCAATTCCAACCAACCATTTTGGACTTTTTTTCCAATATTATTTAGGTATTCAATTATATTGTACTCTTTTATAGCCTCTATTGTAGCAATTGAAGCAGCAAATCCCAATCTATCTGTCCAGTATGTACTACTAATAAATGTATCTTGTGCAACACTCATAATCTCTTTTTTCCCAATAATAGCTCCCATTGGAAAACCATTACTAATTGCTTTACCAAATACAGCTATATCTGGTTTTATTCCCAAAACCATATGTGCTCCACCTATGTTTAATCTCCAACCTGCTGTTATTTCATCTACCACCAATAAGAAGTTATACTCTTTACATTTTGTAGATATTGTCTCTATAAACTCTTTTGATGGATATTCACTTCTAATTGGCTCCATTACAACTGCTGCTATCTTGTTGCCATATCTGTTTACAAGATCCAAAAATCCTTCTGTATCATTATATGCAAATGGATATGCAGTACCACTAAGACCTCTTGGTACTCCTCTTGGAGAGAGTCCTGGCAAAAGATGACCATCTAATGCCTTGTCATCAGATAAATTTGCTGCTAAGTACCAATCATGCCAACCATGATAGCCACAAAATAAAATTATATCTTTTTGTGTATATGCTCTAGCAATTCTAACAGCTACTGCCATTGATTCTCCACCACTTCTGGCATATCTTACACCCCCAGCCCATGGATGAAGTTGGCATAAAAGTTCTGCTAATTCTACCTCCTCTGGTGCATTTAGAGTTGACATATTACCCCTATTTACTGCATCAATGACTGCTTCATTGATTTTTGAATCTGAATACCCAACTATACATGAGCCTATACCCATATAACTCATATCTTTGTACTCATTACCATCAAGATCCCATACTTTGCATCCCTTTGCTTTGCTATAATATGCCGGCCATAGATTTGGAGCAAACATCTCTGGTCTTTTAGAGAGCAGTTGAGTACCTCCGGGAATAATCTCTTTTGCTCTTTTGTACAGAGTTTGTGTTTTATTCATCATCTTCCTTTAATGATTTGAGATACCCCTCATTTCTGATAATATTTTGGTTGATACTCAAAAGATGAGGATTATTTGTTAGATACTCTATTATATCTTCAAAGCTAAAACTATTGTTTCCAAAGTGATTATAAATATTTTCTATAAGCTTAAAATCTCTCTCTTCATCTACTGTAAGTCTCCAGTTACTATATAAAGGCTCTTTTTTTAAATGGAGAGCTTTAAATAGACCACTATTATACATATATGGTGTTACATGCTCTCTTTGTGAAGTTTTTTTTGCATTTAATGCACTCTTTTTGAGAGTAGCTACACTGAAAACTTCTGCATCTAAACCATCTGGGTATATTACAAATGGTTCTCTACAGTTTGATATATACTCTGCATTACTTTCATAAAAAGCATTAATTAGCTCATCTATTACTCTATGATCATGTACAGGGCAATCACCAGTTACTCTTACAATAGTATCATCGTCATCCAGATTCATATCAATAGCACACTCATAAAATCTTCCAAGTACATCTTCATGAGAACCTCTGTATATATCAAAACCCTCTTGTGATACGATATTTGCTAATTTATCATCTTCTTTTAGGTTTGATGTAAGCAGTATAACTTTATCAACCATTTTTGATCGTGATACTCTTTGTAGTTGATGTAGTATCATCTCTTTGTTCAGCAGAGGTTTGAGTACTTTTTGTGGCAATCTTGTTGAACTTGTTCTAGCTTGTAAAAAAATATATGTTTTTCTCATTTAGATATTCCATTTAGAGGGATTTATAATATTTTGTGGTACAGAGTCTATAATCTCTAAGATAGCTTCTATGGTATTATTATCTAGTAGCTTTATTGATTCATACTCTTTTATATTACTTTTTGCCTGTTGTAAATTTTCGCATCCAAATAGTATAACCTCTTTGTGGGCTACACTCTCTACAAAACTCAAAGCTAATTGTGGGATTGATAGCTGATGAGTTTGTGCAATATGATTTAACTTATCCATATAACTTTTTGACTCTTTTAGATTGTTTGGTATTTTATTGGGATATAAAAATAGCAACCCTTGTAGATATACAGAGCGAATAAATAGTAGTATATTTCTCTCTCTGGCATCTTTTAACCAATTGTTTTTTATAGCTCTATTATCTAGTATATTAAATGGTATTTGTATAATATCAATCTCTTTTATATCTTTGGCTTTTTCAAACTCTATCTCTTCATATATTGATATACCAAAATAATTGATAATATTTTGCTCTTTGAGACTCTTTATAATATCTGTATATTTATTACTCCAATTGAGTATCAAATCACTATCATGTAGCATAATGCCAGTAATTGAATCTCTTTTTAAGTCATCTAAAATACTATTTATAGACTCTTTGGTTTTGTAAATAAAATCATTTGAAGAGAGTTTGGATATTATATGAATATCCTCTTTTTTTAAAACTTCTCCAAGTATTTTTTGACTCTCTCCATAAGCTAAAGCAGTATCAAATGTATTGATACCTGCATTTACAAGATATTCTAGTATCTCTTTTGCACTATTTTTATCTGGTTTACCACTACTGTTTGCTACTCCATACTCTAAGCCCAACTGAACAGTTCCTAGTGCGAGTTTTGAAAACTTTTGTGAATTAAAATCTATATATCTCATCTGCATAACTCTAATAGGGTTTGTATTACATAATCTTGCTCTTTACTACTTAGCAGTGGATATATAGGAAGTGATACTGCTTTTTTATAGTAATTTTGCATAATAGGTGTAGATTTATCTTTGTAACCCAATTTCTTGTAGTATGGCTGTGAATTTATGGGTATATAGTGTACTTGTAAGCCTATATCTCTTTTTTTCATTTTGATAAACAACTCTTTGCGTGTTATCTTAAGCATATCAAAATCTATTAATACTACATATAGATGGTATGCTGAATTTTTTGTATAGCTATAGAGGGGTTTTATATATGAAATATTTTTGAATGCTTTATCATATCTTTTTGCCAACTCTTGCCTTTTTTGTATAAAACTATCTAGTTTTTTGAGTTGAGAAATTCCAAGAGCTGATTGTATATCTGTCAATCTATAATTGAATCCTAATTCTCTTAATTCATACTCCCATGGCTTCATTTTGTCAGTTTTGTATATACCATGACTCCTTAGAGCTTTTATTTTGTTGTATATTTTTTTACTGTTTGTTGTAACTGCTCCTCCCTCTCCAGTAGTCATATTTTTTACAGGGTGAAAAGAGAATATTGATATATCACTATATTTACAGCTACCAGCTTTTATTCCTTTGAATGTAGCTCCTATACTATGGGCACAATCTTCTAGTATTTTTATATTAAACTTCTTTTTTATATATTGAAGTTTGTCTTGATCTACTGGATTGCCACTAAAGTGTACACAATATAGTGCTTTTATCTTTTTGTCTTTTTTTAAAATATCGATACAAATATCTAAATCTATATTTCCATCTCTTGTTATATCTACAAATATAGGTTTTGCATCTGCATATATTATGGCATTACTTGTAGCTACAAAAGAGTTTGGAGTAGTTAAAACTCTATCACCTTTATTTAGCAATACAAGTGAAGATAAGTGTAAAGCAGCAGTACCATTTGATACTGCAATTGCATACTTTGCACCGCAATATTTTGCAATTTTATTCTCAAACTCTTCGACTACAGGACCTGTTGTAAGATAATCACTATGGAGTACTTCAACAACCTCTTTTATATCACTGCTATCTATACTTTGTCTGCCATATGGTATAAATTTCACATAAACTCCCTCGCAAGTTTTAAAAACTCTTCTTCACTAAGCCACTCACTATTATTGCCTGAATTGTACTCAAATCCCAATTCAACACTTTTACCAATCTCATTTAATCTATTTTTTGTATAGTCTATCTCTGTAGCAAACTGTATTGTTGGCATTATTACGAAATGATCCTCAAATTCAAGTG
>JAMOSA010000222.1 GCA_027063325.1 Campylobacteraceae bacterium | reverse complement strand
CTATCTAGTGTTTTACTGTATCTTGTTAATTTAAAGAGTCTTATAAGTCTAAATATTTTGATAGTTCTTAGGTCAATATATAGACTTAGATAAAATGGCACTATAGCTACCAAATCAATAATTCCATAAAAACTAAATATGTATGAGAGTCTTTTTTGGGCTGTATATACTCTGATAATATACTCTATTGTAAAAATTGCTACTGTAATAGTTTCAAATATATTTAGATAATCTTTTGTACTCTTGCTCAAGTTTGGAAGAGTCTCAATAGAGAATGTAATAACAGATAAAACTATAAATACCTGAATGGTTATATCAAATATTTTACTAGCTTTATTGTCATTAACTTTTACAAGATTTCTTAGATACTCTTTTGTCATTTATATATTACACCAACTCTTTAGCAATCTTTTTAGTTGTGATATAGTGCCTACTCCATTTGTATCTGAATATCCCCAAGATACATATATAAACTCTATATTTGCATTTTGTGCAGCTAATCTATCTAATTCACTGTCACCTACAAATATAGCTTGTTTGTTTGTAATATTTAATCTATCTAATATTTCAAACAGCATATCAGGAGCTGGTTTGCCATTTGCAACATCATCATAAGATACGATTGTATCAAAGTATTCATATATACCTAAATATTCAAGAGATGATTTAGCTGAACTTCTGTAGCCATTTGTAGCTACAGCCAAATAGCAACCAGAATTTTTTAGCCAAATAAGTAACTCTTTGATACCTTCATAGAGTCTGATACCTATTGCATAATTGTCATTATAATAGCTACTAAACCACTCTTGATGCTTTGGCAAAAAAGAGTTGGTTTCATAAAAATATTTGGCTGGATTGATATTTGGATTGTTTATACCCTTTAAAATATCCTCTATATTCATTGGACTTAATCCAAGCTTTTGGCGTACACTGTTGATAGCTCCAACTATTACACCAGAGCTATCTTGCAAAGTTCCATCCATATCAAATATAACTGCTTTGTTCAAATATTATCTCCTATTTTTATCTACAGCTTTTAGGTATATGGATAATCCTATCATCAAAGCTGTAATTCCTATCATAAGTGCCACAGCAAAGAGTAGTTTATTTGGATCTGTAATTGCAAATTTAAATACCAACATCAAAGCTTCAATAGATAGAGCAATTATAATTGAACCTAGGAATCTAACCATGGTTTTGTGTATATCATCAGCTGCATGTTTTGTGTGAGCTCCTAAAACCTCCTCTTCAAATATAGCTTTGACCAAATCAAATATTGCAAGTGAGAGTGTTAGCAAGATAGTAGCTTCAAACATATCTTTTATTGAAATTGTATTAAACTCCATACCAAAGCTGATAAAATTATTGATTCCTTTTACAAATAGAAGCAGGGCAACAGCAAACAAAGCTACACTAAATGCTGCATATACCCACTTGTTAAATGTACCTGTTAGAGAATCTATAGAGCTTGGGTGAAGAAGTTTGAGAATATTTTCAAGCTCTATATCTATGCATACAATATACTTTAATTCATTATGCTCATTAAATATCGGAAAAGCAGCAGTTACAACTAGTTTGTTGCCACCAAGAGAGGGGTATGGATCTGTTAGTACACATCTTTTTTCTTTGATTACTCTATAGTAGTATGCTCTGTTGCTTCTACTCTCTCCAGAGCCTTTTCTAGCAAATTTTGGATCTATACTAACTGTATTTGTTACCTGTCTTCCAGAAGAGTCAAGTACATAGAGTGAATCTATCCTTTCAAGCTCATTACTGAGTCTTTTCATTCCATTTACTATATCATCAAGGGTAATGTTTGGTCGTCTGTTTGGCAGATTCCTACTCATCATAAAGCATAAATATGCTCTGGCTTTCGTTCTAATCTCTGAAAACTCTTGAATCTCAATAACTTTCATATATTGCCTCCTATTGTAGCAATTGGCTGGGCAAATTTTACTTTCTCTCCAACTTTTATACTATACTCTATACTGTTTGGCTCACTAAGTATCAGTATAGTAGAACCCATCTCAAACCACCCTAAAAGTTCGGCTTTTTTTAATATCTTTGGCTTATTATAACTATAAAGTACTGGTTTGGTAATACTACTATTTGTTGATATACGAGGCTCTATTGTTACTACCATTTTGCCTACATTCAATGCTCCAACAAGTATCAAATAGTGCAGTTTATCAAACTCATCTTTGCATTTTAATACTACTCTCTCATTTTCTATAAAAAGATTTACTCTTCTCTTTAGTAGAGGCATATTTACAGGGTAGAGTTTGCCTGGAATATGCTCTATTGCTTCTATTTGCAAATTTGTTGGAGAGTGGTATCTATGATAATCTTTTGGTGATAGATAAAAGTTGGCATACTTACCACCATTTAATATCTTGGCATCATCTTTGAAAGATCCCAAAAGTGGTTTAATATTATAACTCATACCTTTGATTTGATAGGCTTTGTTGTCTGTAATAGTACCTATATCTGTAATTAGTGCATCACAAGGAGATAAAAACTCTTTGTTATCATCTGCAAATCCTCTAGGAGTTACTAAGGCTCTGGTAAATAGAGCATTGAGTGTAGGGTAGCTTTGTGGAGAGTCAAATTCACTCATATCAAGCCCCATCAATCTGACATAGCTGTTGTTTATCAAATTTTGGATACTCTTTGGGAATTTGTATGATGCAAACTTACCAAAGAGTGATGATATAACAGATGTAATATGTTTACTCATCAGCTACCTTTTTGGTGTAATACTCAAGTGCCTGTTTCATTAAATCTATATGATAACTCTCTTGATAATTGATAAAATCAAAAAACTTTGCAAGTTCAACACTATCTTTTGCTACAGCATCTGAGAGTTCTTTGCACTGCTCTTTGGCACCAATCTCTTCTTCTATACCATCTTTTAAAAACTTTACTACATCTTCTACCTGATAGAGGCTTTTGTGTATTACTCTAGGTACCCCAAGTATTCCCATCTCAGCCATCATTTCACCAAATGAACGCAAATGGAAAAAGCTCTCTTGGATCATAATATCAAATATACGATTGATAAAACAGTCACTACTATGAACTTTTAAATAATTGTATATCATAATAAGCTCATACTCTTTGTAACTCTCTTCAAACAAAAATAGAGTCAAAGCATCTGTAGCCTCTTGTGATAACTCTATATTTTTGTATTTTCTTTGCATATTAAATGCATTTATATCTTCATCTGGCATATTTTGAAGAGTATATTTTATGTACTCAAAGTCATGCTCAATTCTAGCTTTTAACTCTTTGTCATCACATACACACAGAGCTAACTCTATTTGATTGATTCTATCAATTATATTTCTAAGTAAAACTGAGAGTTTATCTACCTTTATTGGTATATTATCTCTATTGTAGTCATACTCAATATTTTTACTAAAAAGATCATTTTCTATCCAATTGTGGTGTCTGTAAAAAATATCTGAAAACTCATTTAATAATCTTTTGTTTTCACCATCTTTTGCCATAAATGAACCCATCAAAGTAGCCAACCAAAGTTCATGTGCCATCTGTAACAATCTATTCATTATTTATGCTCCTTTTGGATTTTTGCTAACTCTTCTTCTGAAATTGTACAACTGTTTTCTATCTTATATACAACTCCAGCAGACTCTTTACCCTCTTGTTTTAGTCTATAGTTATCCATAGCACCCTTTAGTGCTAGTGCTACCATCTCTGAGCAAGCTGCCTCTTCTGGTGGTACATTATCAAGCATTCCCAAAGTTACAGATATGAGTTGCTCTCCCATATCAAAATCTATACCTTTTGCTTCACCAGTAATTATAGAACCAGCAACTACTGTTGTCATACAAGCAATTGCTTGGAATTTAATATCTTCTATGATTGGATTGGTGTTATCTCCTGATACTTTTAGATATATTATTACCTTTTCCCCATTTTGTGGATTTTCTCCTATACCTATAGCATCTGCTTCTTCTATTGAACCATAATTGTTTGGATTTGCCATATGTTCTATTATCTCATTATCAAACTGCATCTATATATCCTTTTTGGTACTGTTTGTATCTTTTGTAGTATTTGTCTCATTAACTTCATCTGTATATTCAATCTCTTTTGGTATTGGTACAGGAAGTTTCTCTTCTGATATATTTATATCTTTCTCTTTTAGATTTTCATAGCTATATATACTCTCGCACAGAGGGAATTTGTCTGAAGCTACAAGCAGATTTTTATTGCCTATTTTCAAAGCTCCCAATATAAATCTATCTCCTTTTTTTATTATCATCATATCTACAGGGTAACTTTTGTTAGAATCTGTAATAACTTTGCCCGCTATTGTAGCATTACTCTCAGATACTCTCATATTGTGCCACTTTGAAGCATACAGTCTGTTGGCTTGGAGAGTATCTATAAATAGAGCAATATCTTCAAGTGATATTTTGTCATACAAATTTGGTGGTAAAGCACTCTGAATGCTATATAAATCACCATTTTTTATATGTCTAATTATACTGTCTCCATATTTTTGATATATACTTTGTAACTTTTGTTCCCATTTTAGCTCTTGTTCTTTTTTATAATAACCATAACCAATTAGCACAATACCAATTAGAGTTAGTATCAGTAGAAATCTCTTTAGTATCCAGCTCAACTTTTATCTCCCTCATTTACAAGTAGAAATACAACTATAAAAATTGGTATAGCAATAGAGGATAGATAATAGAAGATATTTAACTCTTTTGTACTATTTAGATAGAAAAATCCTGCTACAAGCAGTGCATATGCAAATACTCTGTATATGGAGAATGCCGGTTTTGAATCTTTGGCTACTTGAGTAATTTTGCGTCTGTTTCTTTTTAGTCTCTTTTTTTCCTCTTTTATCATCTCTGTACTGCTTTGTGGTTGGGGGTGGTTGTCATCATACAAAGAGTATGGATCTTCTAATTTGTCAATTGTATCTCTATCATCATATTCAGCTCCTACACTACCGGCATTTAATCTAGCTTGAACCATATTTTGATAACTCTTAAAGGATGCCAAAACTATAGCTACTGTACTCCAATATCCAATAATAGTACTGTATAAAGCACCCTTGCCCCCAAAAACCAGAGCTATTGTAGTAGTAATTGCAGATACTGTAATAAGCCATATAAAGAGCTTTTTTAGCACGATACCCCTTTGTTAATCTTCATCATCAAGATATTTCATATTACGATATTTTGGATCTTTTGCTAACTCTTCAAGAGATCTCTTTTGCTTTTGATAGGCTATTTGTATATTTCTAAAAGCAGCACCTACTCCTATAAATACACCTATCCAGATAACCCAGTTTACTCCAAAGAGCTTTTGTAATCCAATACCAATACCAATACCAATAAGTATAGCTACTACTATAGAGATACCAAGACTTAAGTCATTGGCACCTTCTACAACCTTTTTTAGTTTTGGTTCAGATTGATTATTACTCATTATTTAATCTCTGCTAAAGTTTCATCTGCTGCTTTGATGGTCTCTTCTATCATATCATCATCAATTACAGTAGATATAAATCCTGTCTCAAATGCTGAACATGCCAAATATATACCCCTATTTAGCATACCTTGGTGGAATTTGGCAAATATATCTGTATCACTTGATAGTGCATCTTCAAAACTATTTACTGCTTTGGAGCTAAAGAAGTATCCAAACATAGAGCCTCTTACCTCTGTAACCATATCAATACCATGTTTTTTTGCCATCTCTTCAAAACCACTCATAAGCTTTTTGGCTTTTTGATTGAGTGAACTGTAAATCTCTTTTTCATTTGCTATCAATTTTTTGAGTGATGCGATACCAGCTGCCATTGCTACAGGATTTCCACTAAGAGTTCCTGCTTGATATATAGGACCCTCAGGACTTAGTTGAGACATTATATCTTTGTTTGCTCCAAATGCCCCCACTGGCATACCTCCACCTATTACTTTACCCAAAGTTACAATATCAGGTTTGACTGATACTATACCCTGAGCCCCTCTTAGTGAAGCTCTAAATCCACTCATAACTTCATCAAATATAAGCAAAGCCCCATTTTTGTCACAAAGCTCTCTGACAGCTTCTAAAAACTCCTCTTTTGCTGGAACCAATCCCATATTACCAGCAATTGGTTCTATGATAACACATGCAATATTATCACTGCTTTCAAAGCATCTTTTTAGGCTTTCAATATTATTGTATTGAGCAAGTAGAGTATGTTTAGTCAAATCAGCAGGAACTCCAGGACTGCTTGGAGAACCAAATGTAGCTGCTCCACTTCCTGCTTGAACCAGCAAAGAGTCACTATGACCATGGTAGCACCCTGTAAATTTGACTATATCATCTTTTTTTGTTACTCCTCTAGCAACTCTTATAGCACTCATTACCGCTTCAGTTCCAGAGTTTACAAATCTGACTTTGTCTATGCTGTCAAAAAGCTCTACTATCATTTCAGCCAAATCTGTCTCAAGTGTAGTAGGTGCTCCAAAACTCAGCCCCTTTTTAGCAGTCTCTATTACAGCATTTTCAATATCTTTGTCGCAATGACCAAATATAAGAGGTCCCCAACTTTGTACATAATCTATATAACTGTTACCATCTATATCTATCAGCTTTGCACCTTCGCCTCTTTGAATAAATGGTGGAGTACCTCCTACACTTCCAAAGGCTCTTACTGGAGAATCAACTCCACCTGGAATTACTCTATAAGCTCTTTGAAACTCCTCTTTACTTTTTGTATGTATCATCAATAACCCTTTTTAGCTATAATATCTGTTTGTAAAATTATACACTTTAAACTACAAATATCGATTATAGCTACTATTTTTGGCTAAATTAAGATTAAATATTTGGGTTGGGTGTATATAATCGTATATTTTAGGGTAAGTATGCAAAAGAGTGGACTTGGATTTGGATTTTTATTATCACTTCTGTTACATATTGGAGTAGTAATAGTACTGCTGTGGTTTATGGATATTGCCAAGCCAAAGCAAAAATCAATTACAAAGCATAAAATTACACTTGATTTAAACAAGTTCCAAACTCTACCACAAAAACCATCAGCTACTCTACCAAACATCAAACCACAACTTCATAAACCAATACCCAAAACTCCAAAGCCAATGCCAAAAAAGGTAGTCAAAAAATCAAAACCAAAAAAAGAAGCCAAAAAAGAGATAGTTAAAAAAGAGATAGTTAAAAAAGAGATAGTTAAAAAAGAGATAGTTAAAAAAGAGATAGTTAAAAAGAGTATTGTAAAAAAGTCCAAAGTTGAACCCAAAAAGGAGATACCCAAGAGAAAAATCACCCAAAAAGAGACCACAAAACCAAAAAAGGTTATAAAATCAAAAGATATTGTTAAACAAAAAAAGATCATAAAACCAAAAAAGATTGTCAAGAAAGAGAATACAAAACCAAAAATTACTTCTAAACCCAAAAGAGTATCTCATAAATCTAAACCAATAATTCGCCCAAAGGGTAGAGATAAAAGACTCATAAACAATTTATATGGCAGTAGTTATTCAAGAATGAGTGCTAGTCAAAGAAAATTTATAGATAAGAACCTAAGAGAGATTATACGCATATCACAAAGAACACTCAACTACCTAGGTTATCCAAAAGAGGCTTTGTATATGCATGAACAGGGTACAAATATAGTAGAGTTTTGGTTGTACCCAAATGGAGATATAAGTCATCTAAGACTAAAAAGAAGGATTGGTTCAGATTCACTTGACAGACAAACTATAGAGGTAATAAAGACTGCATATATGTACTACCCAAAACCACCTGTAAAGACAAAAATCATTATATATGTAGGATACCATTTGAGATAGATAAAATATTATAAAAGCATCTGTTTATAGATTTCACACTTCTTGTCAAATGATAATTTTGCATATGCAGGAGATGGAGATGGTAGATAATCTCTATCTATATCCAAATAAGAGAAGTGTTTTTCAAAAATCTCTTGAGATTTTCTGCCTGTAAATAGTATCTTTTTGATAGATGGATATTTTTGTAAGAGTAGTGGAATATCATTTGGTACTATATCTTTGAGTGAACTATCCAAAGAGTTCTCTCTGCTACAGCTTTTTACCATATCCCAAACTCCCCATTTGTGCCTTTTTAGTAACCATATTTTTTGATCTCTGTTTATAATCGGATAATTGGTTATTTCTGAGAGTATTTTCCAAAATTGATTTTTGGGGTGTGCATAATAGAAATTATTACCAAAAGAGTCGATACTAGGAAAGCTACCTAGTATCAAAATCTTTGTATCACCAAATACAATTGGTTCAAATGGATGAACTAATTTTGACATAAAATTATCCTATTTACACGCTTTTTGCATATTTTTAACAATCAACACCAATAGAGCAAATGCAAATATCTTAAAATCCAATTCACTCCCTTTGTGTGTATTGATAAAAGCTATACTCTTTGTCATCTCTTCACCTGCCATTTGCATTGTCAAAATATCAGGCAGATAGTAGTAGTTAAACATAGCTCCACTCATCAGTACCAATAGAGCTGATGCAGTTGTAACTTTATCTCTTTCAAATTTTTTATACTTGTAGCCTTCATATAAGAATACAGCTATCA
>JAMOSA010000221.1 GCA_027063325.1 Campylobacteraceae bacterium | reverse complement strand
GAGTCTCTCTTGCCCCTGATAGAGTGTATGAAAATACTCTTTTACATTAGATAAATTTTTATTATGAGAATTTGATGACTCTATCATATTTGCAATATGGTGACTTATTTTACTCTGTTTGATAGCAGTCTCTATAGTACTTTTCATACTGTTTGCAATATGATTTTGCTGTACACTGTTGTACTCTATTATGGATATTGATAGTAGTATTACTACCACTCCAGCACTTAAAATCCTGTTCATTCTTCTCTCCTTAACTCCAATATTAGTTAATACTATCATAATAATAATATTAAAGTCAATAAAATTTCTAAATTTAAAATAAAATAATTATTTTTAATGATCATTCATCATAATTAATTTTTTTTAACACTTTTTTTTTCGAAGTGTTGCTATTTGTAACTATATACCGATAGAGAGAGAGCCTTTTATACCCTAAAAGTGTATCAATATGAAACATAACTATAAAACTAAAGAGAGTTATAACTATACTTTAGTAGCTAAATAGAGATTTCAAATATAATAAATGTGTCAAATATACCAAAATGCAGGAGATGCACAAATATGAGTAAACCAACTATTGTATGGACAAAAATAGATGAGGCACCGGCACTTGCTACATATTCACTACTACCTATAGTACAAGCTTTTGCAAAAGAAGCAGGGGTAAATGTAGAAGAGAGAGATATATCTTTGGCCGGTAGAGTTTTGGCTACTTTTGCTGATTATCTTACTGAAGAGCAAAAGATTGCTGATGAGTTGGCATATCTTGGTGAACTTGTAAAAAAGCCTGAGGCTAATATTATCAAGCTTCCTAATATTTCAGCTTCAATTCCTCAATTAAAAGAGTGTATTGCAGAGCTTCAAGAGCAAGGGTACAATATACCTGATTTTCCTGAAGAGCCACAAACAGAAGAGGAAAAAGCTATCAAAGAGAGATATGCAACTTGCCTTGGTAGTGCTGTAAACCCAGTACTTAGAGAGGGTAACTCAGATAGAAGAGCAGCAGCTGCAGTTAAAAAGTATGCACAAAAGCATCCACACAGACTTAAGCCATTTGCACCAGATTGTAAAGCATATGTAGCACATATGAATGATAATGATTTTTATGCAAATGAACAATCTGTAATTATTGATAAGGATACTACATTAACTATTGAATTAAATGGTAAAGAGTTAAAGAGTTTTGATGTAGAAGCCAAAGAGATAGTATCAAGCTCATTTTTGAGTACAGATGCACTAAGTAGCTTTTTGGCTCAAACAGTAGAGGATGCAAGAGATAAAGATCTATTGTGGTCAATTCACCTAAAAGCTACAATGATGAAAGTATCTGATCCTATTATATTTGGTCATGCTGTAAAAGTATTCTACAAAGATGTGTTTGACAAATATGCAAAAGAGTTTGAAGAGATTGGTGTAAATCCAGATCTTGGTATGGGTGATTTAGAAAAAAAGCTATCTAAACTTCCAGAAGATAAGCAAAAAGAGATCAAAGAAGCAATTCAAGCTGTATATGAAAAACAACCAAATATAGCTATGGTTGATAGTGATAATGGTATTACAAATCTACATGCTTCAAATGATATTATTATTGATGCATCTATGCCACCTGTTATTCGTGAGGGTGGAAAAATGTGGAACAAAGATGGAGAGCTTCAAGAGACTGTAGCTGTAATTCCAGACAGAACTTATGCAAGAATGTATAAAGAGATATTAGAAGATTGCAAAGTAAATGGTCAATTTGATGTAACAACTATGGGGCATGTTTCAAATGTTGGTCTAATGGCTAAAAAAGCAGAAGAGTATGGCTCTCATCCATTCACATTCAAAGTAGCAGAAGATGGTGAAATGGTAGTAAAAGATGCTAATGGCAATGTATTAATGAGCCATAAGGTAAGCAAAGGTGATATCTGGAGAGCTTATAAAGTAAAAGATATTGCTGTAAAAGATTGGATTAGATTAGCTCATGAAAGAGGTAAATTAACTGGTGATCCTATAGTATTCTGGTTAGATAGCAATAGAGCTCATGATTCAAATCTTATAAAAAGAGTAGTAGAGTATTTACCTGAGTATCTTGAAAAAGAGCCAATTGAGTTCCATATAATGGCACCAGAGTTGGCTATGAGATATACAGTAAAAAGAAGTAGAGCAGGGCTTAATACTATTAGTGTTACAGGAAATGTACTCAGAGATTATCTAACTGATCTATTCCCAATCTTAGAGCTTGGTACTAGTGCCAAGATGATGAGTATTGTTCCTCTTCTTGCTGGTGGTGGATTGTTTGAAACTGGTGCTGGTGGTTCAGCTCCTAAGCATGTTGAGCAATTTATCAAAGAGGGTCACCTAAGATGGGATAGTCTTGGAGAATTTTTAGCTCTTGCAGAATCTCTTAGAATGATTTACAATAAAACAGGTGATGAGAAAGTAAAAGAGATTTGTGAAGCTTTAGATAAAGCAAATGAAGCATATCTTGATAATGATAATTCGCCAAGCAGAAAGTGTGGAGAACCAGACAATAAAGCTTCTCACTTCTATTTGGCTAAATATTGGGCAGAAGCTCTTGCAAATAGTGAAGATAAAGAGTTGGCAGAGAAGTTTGCTCCAGTAGCCAAGGCATTGGCAGAGAATGAAGATAAAATTTTAAGTGAACTACTAGCTGTAGAGGGTAATGCTCAAGATATTGGTGGTTATTACCATCCAGATGATGACAAAGCTACAAAAGCAATGAGACCTAGCAATACTCTAAATGAGATTGTTGATTCTATATAAAAAAACATTTTTGGTATTCCCTTTTTTGGGAGTACCTCCCCTCCAAAACAAAAATTAAAAGCGGATGGAAAAAGAGTAGTGTAGAGCAAAGCATAATTGAAAGCAGAAGTTTTGAGTTATGTTTTGCCAAACTCTTTTTTATCCGCAAAAAAGGAATATAATGGAAATAAAAAAGGGTAAAAAAGTTACCATAATAGGTGCAGGAAATGTTGGTGCTACTGTAGCATACTCTCTTGCGATGAAAGGTACTTGCCATGAGATAGTATTGCGTGACAGAGCTCCTGAGATAGCCAAAGGCAAAGCTCTTGATATGTCCCAAGCTGCAAATGCAGCAAGACAGCATACATTAGTAAGAGTAGCTGAGGAGGCTAAAGATATAGCAGATAGTGATGTAGTAGTAATTACTGCAGGAAGCCCCAGAAAACCTGGTATGAGTAGAGATGATTTGCTAATGATAAATGCTGAAATTACAAAAGAGGTGATTCATGATGTCAAAAAGTATGCACCAGACTCTATTGTAATAATGGTATCAAACCCTCTTGATGTAATGACATATGTAGCACTAAAAGAGAGTGGCTTTCCAAAAGAGAGAATTGTAGGAATGGCAGGAATCTTAGATAGTGCCAGAATGGCTCACTTTATATATGAAAAGATTGGTTATGGTGCAGGACAAATTAGAGCTTCTGTAATGGGTGGACATGGTGATGATATGGTGCCTCTTCCAAAATTTTCAACAGTTGCCGGAGTCCCTTTGACTGATATTTTGAGTGAAGAGGAGATTGTAGAGATTGTAGAAAGAACCAAGCATGGCGGAGCTGAGATAGTAGGATATCTAAAGACAGGTTCTGCATACTATGCACCTGCAAAGGCAACTGCTATTATGGTAGAGGCTATACTAAAAGATACCAAACAGATTCATCCATGTGCTGTATATCTTGATGGTCACTATGGTTATAGTGATGTGGTATCTGGAGTACCGGTAGCCCTTGGTGCAAATGGAGTAGAAAAGCTCTTTGAGATGACACTTAGTGAAGGTCAAAAGAGAAAATTTGCAAAAAGTGTAGCTTCTGTTAGAAGAATGATAGATGTACTCAAAGAGAATAATTTCTTCTCAAATCCAGATGACAATAAAATAAACCAATAGAAAGGATATATATGAGAGAGATAGCGTATGATGATTTGGTAAAATCGGTAAAAGCGATGGTAATGCATACTGCTTCACACTTGCCAGAAGATGCACTGAAGGCTATTGAGAAGGCTTATAAAGAGGAAAAGAGTGAGGTAGCAAAATCGGTACTAAAACAGATATTAGATAATGCACAATTAGCAAGAGAAGAGGATAGACCTTTGTGTCAGGATACCGGACTTGCTGTATATTTTGTAAATGTAGGTGAAGATGTCAAGGTAGTAGGTGGCAGTATAAGAGATGCTATCAATGAAGCTACAGAACAGGCATACAAAGATGGTTATCTAAGAGCCAGTACATGTGACTGTTTTGACAGACATAACCTAAAAGATGAAGTCGGATACAATCTCCCTGCTGTAATACACTTTGATATAGTTCCTGGAGATAAAATAGATATAGAGTATGCAGCCAAAGGTGGAGGCAGTGAAAATGTAAGTAGAGCTACGGTACTGGCTCCAGCTCAGGGCAAAGAGGGTATATTAAATTTTGTAAAACAGGTAATTTCTGATGCCGGTCCAAATCCATGTCCTCCTATTATAGTAGGTGTTGGAATTGGAGGTACATTTGAAGTAGCTGCGAAATCATCAAAACATGCTCTATTTAGAGAAGCTGGTACCCAAAATCCTGATCCGGATTTAGATGCTTTTGAAAAAGAGATAATGACAGAGTTAAACAAACTT
This sequence comes from Campylobacteraceae bacterium, assembly GCA_027063325.1. Taxonomy (GTDB): domain Bacteria; phylum Campylobacterota; class Campylobacteria; order Campylobacterales; family Sulfurovaceae; genus Nitratifractor. The sequence goes on along the minus strand of JAMOSA010000221.1, from coordinate 3,982 downwards.
GGAATTGGAGCTATGGGTATGGGTGGAACTCAGACTGTACTTGCTGTACATATAGAAAAAAATCCTTGTCATATCGCTTCATTACCAGTTAGCGTAAATGTTCAGTGTCATAGTTCAAGACACTCTCATATCACACTCTAAAAGGATAATTAATGGCTACATATCATATGATTACACCACTAAGTGATGAAGATGTAAGTAAATTGGAAGCTGGTGATATTGTATATCTAAGTGGCAAAATATATACAGCCAGAGATGCAGCTCACAAAAGACTTGTAGATTTGATTGAAGCTGGTGAAGAGTTGCCTTTTGATCTGCAAGGTAGTGTAATATACTTTGTAGGACCAACTCCTCCAAAACCGGGTGAACCAATAGGTAGTGCAGGACCTACAACAAGCTATAGAATGGATAGCTACTCTCCTACTCTTATTAAACATGGTCAAAAGGGTATGATAGGAAAAGGTAAGAGAAATCAAGCTGTAAAAGATGCCTGCAAGGAGCATAAAGCTGTATATTTTGGAGCAACTGGAGGTGCTGGAGCATTGATAGCCAAAGCTATAAAAAGTGCCAAAGTTATTGCATATCCTGAGCTTGGACCTGAAGCTATCAGAGAGCTTGAGGTAGAAGATTTTCCTGTAACTGTTATAAATGATACAAAAGGTAATGATTTGTATCAAATGGGTAGAGAAAAGTACGAAGTCAAAGATTAATTACCCCTCATACTCTGCAACCAAAGGTTGCGGAGTACTCTATTACTTTGTGATTTATAGTTGAATTTAAACTCTGCCTCTTTTAGATAGTATATAAAATAATCTCTATTAACCCCTCTAAATCTCTTCATAAAATTATCAAAATATCTCCAAAACTTCTCTATGGTATTATCTATATGATCTATCCTTGATACTCTGTGTATCTTTAGATACATAGATAACTGCTCATAATATATCTCACTAAGCCCATCATCAATCATATAGTTTTTATATCTATCAAGAGATGGAAGCATTATATTATAGACTCTATTTCCGTAATCAAATGTAATAAAATTATATCCACTGAATATATTTTTTTTCTCTTTTCTTTTGGTGTGATCTAAGTATATATACTCATCATACTCAACTACACTCTCTCTCAACTCTTCATAGTCACTCTCCAATTTTGTCATTATCATCTTTCTATATCTGTTGTATGCACTTTTGGCTGTTACATATGAGGTATTGCACTCTTTTGAAGCTCTATGGGCTGTTAAATCACTGCAAAAAGCATCTATTAGTTTGAACTCTTTTGTAATTTTTTTGATAGAGTATCTATTGTTGCATGATGCACATTTTACTCTACCATCTGATAGATAGTATAAAAAACCTCCACAATATATACACACTGCCTCCTTACTTGTATAATTCACCAACTGCTCCATACTAAAAAATTTATGTATCTTTTGAGTAAAAATTGATAATATTTAATCTAAAACTCATATATTGCTCGTATAATTGTACCAATATTGAATGAGCATTCATTTAATTTAATCTATAATAAAATGTTAAAAGGGGTTAATATGTGTAAAGATTGCGGTTGTTCAATTACTGATCATAACCATTCCCATCATAGTCATACACATCAGCATGCTCATGAGACACTTCATCACAATCCACAATTAAATGATTCAAAGACAGTAGAGGTAATTACCAAGATTTTGGATAAAAATGACCAAGAAGCAATTCATAATAGAGAGCATTTTGATAAACATAATGTATTGGCTTTAAATCTTATGAGTTCCCCAGGTAGTGGAAAAACTTCACTGCTTGAAGCTATTGCAGATATTGCACCATTTAAATTTAGTGTAATTGAGGGTGATTTGGAGACAAATAATGATGCTAAGAGAATCAAATCAAAAGGTATTGAAGCTTATCAGATACAAACAGGCAGTGCATGTCATCTGGATGCTTTTATGGTTCATAAGGGGCTTCATTATATAAGTCTTGATAATATTGATGTATGTTTCGTAGAAAATGTAGGCAATTTGGTATGTCCTGCCAGTTATGATGTGGGAACTCATCTTAATATTGTATTGGTAAGTGTACCTGAAGGTGATGATAAAATCCAAAAATATCCTGTAATGTTTAGACAGGCTGATTTGGTTTTGATTACAAAAACAGATCTCTTGCCATACTTTGACTTTAGTATAAAAAGAGCAAAAGATTTTGCTAGAGCTATCAAACCAAATGTTGATATATTAGAGATTAATACAAAAGATATTGACAGTATTAAAAGAGTAGTAGAGTGGATAGAGTTTAAGCAAAAGATGAGATAAGGAGAGTTTTGTGTGTTTATCAATTCCAAGTAAAGTAGTATCAATAGATAAAGATAGATGTACAGCTATAGTAGATACTATTGGAGTACAAAGAGAAGTTGGTATAGACTTTATAGAAAAAGAGGTAAAAGTAGGTGATTTTGTACTTATTCACATAGGTTTTGCAATGAATATAATAAGTCAAGAAGATGCCTTGGAGAGTATAAAAGTATATCAAGAGATACTTCAAAAAATGGATGAAGAGGAGAGGAGACAAGCTATAATAGATGGAGATAACTGCAGTGGATAAGTTGGAATTAAAAGAGCTTTATGATAGATTTAGAGATCCAGCTACTATCAAAGCATTAGCCTACGAGATAGACAAAGAGGCACAAAATCTAAAAGAGTCTATAAATATAATGGAGGTTTGTGGAGGTCATACACATACTATTATGAAGTATGGTCTAAAGCAACTTTTACCAAAAAGTATCAATTTTATTCACGGTCCTGGGTGTCCTGTATGTATAATGCCAAAAGAGAGAATAGATCATGCATATATACTCTCTATGCAAGATGATGTGATATTGGCAACCTTGGGTGATATGATAAAAGTACCAGGATCAAGGGGATCTTTACAAGATGCTAGAAGTTTGGGTGCAGATGTAAGATTTGTATATTCACCTCTTGATATTATCAAGATAGCCAAAGAGAATCCTGATAAAAAGGTGATATTTTTTGCAATTGGATTTGAGACTACTACACCAATGAGTGCTGCTTTATTGCAGCATACAATAGATAGAGGTATAAAAAATATACTTTTTCATATAAATCATGTAACAGTACCAGAGGTTATGAAAGAGCTTATTGACAGTAGAGATATTCACATAGACAGTTATAACAATAAGATAGATGCCTTTATAGGTCCAAGCCATGTAAGTGTAATAGCCGGAGCTAAAATTTATCAACCATTCCCTACAAAATATAATCGTCCTGTAGTTGTAAGTGGATTTGAACCTGTAGATGTCATGGAGGGTGTATTGATGCTGATAAAGCAGTTTAACCAAAATAGATGTGAGCTTGAAATTCAATACAAAAGAAGTGTAACAATAGAGGGTAATACAAATGCCCAAAAGCTTATAGATAAATTTTTTACAAAAAGAGAACTTTTTAAATGGAGAGGATTAGGTAATATTCCATATAGTGCTTTGAGACTAAAAGATGAGTATAAAGAGTATGATGCAGAAGAGATTTATGCAGATATTTTACCAATAGAAGAGATAGAAGATCATAAACTCTGTATATGTGGTGATATTCTAAGAGGAATAGCGACACCAAATGAGTGCCAGGTATTTGGAACTGCCTGTAAACCAAGTTCACCTCTTGGGAGCTGTATGGTAAGCAGTGAAGGAGCCTGTTCGGCATACTATAAGTATGGTTCGATTATTAGTTAGATAATAACAGTTGATTGCTAACACTTTGCTAACGCATATACAATATACTCTGTTTCACAATTAATATCAAGTATTAAAACTCCCTAACTGACAAAAGAGCAAGATTACTCTTGCTCTACTTTTAAAATAATACGACTCTTTTGCCGGTTTTTATTTTTTAAACTCCCAACCCATACTTTACGCTAAAATATATATATGCAAAAAGATATAACAACAAAAGAGATAATCCAAAGTATCACGAAAG
>JAMOSA010000220.1 GCA_027063325.1 Campylobacteraceae bacterium | reverse complement strand
GTAAAATGTTGTTAAATCTTTTATACTTAATGCTACAAAGAAAAAAGCCAAATAATTAGCTAAAAAATCATTATTTGAAGTTTCAATCTCTACTACTTTTTTAATTGTAGAAGTTGATAATAATTTGCTGACAATAAGAGAAATATAAGTCAATACAAAAGGAACTAAAAGATATAAATAATATGTTAAATCACTTAAATTTTCAAAAATATTTATTTTATTTTGCACCATATATATTATAATAAAAAATGAAATTGAACTAAATGTTAAAAATAATCGTAATAAAAAATTCATTTTAAACTCTCTACCACGACTCCCCTTATAAGCACGGGAGCTATTGAGGTTAGTTTTTGTTTTAGTTGTTCGTTTATCTTTTTTCTTTTTTGTAAAACTTTGTAAATAGTAACTATCGCTTTTTGTTTTTCTATGCTTGGGATTGGGAGTTTGACATTTTGTATATCTTCAAAAGTAAAAGTCTCTCTTGCACTTCCCCAAGAATGAAATCTCGCATATCTATCAAACTCGGCTCTATTAAAAAACATATAAAGATATTCTGGTAATAGTTTGGTTGTATCTTTTACTTGAAAAACTATATTTACAGATGAAACAATTATAGGATAGTCAAAATCAGACAATGCAATAACTAATTTTTTTTCATTATGGGTTGTTTGAACAAAAGCAAATTGATCTTTTTTCACTATTTTATAGCTTGATAAACTATTTTTATTTACTTTTGAACTTGCTTCTCTAAAAGCTTTATTTACACTCATTCCCATAACTTCTTTTATAGCATTATCACTATTTCTTTCATTTACTTCCTCTATAAAATCCCCTAACTTTTGATGAGGCTCACTTTTTATAAGTTTTTCCATATATCCTTGTGTTACAAACTCTAAATCTTTTAAACTTTTTTCATAAATACTCTGATTTTTTTGTAAAGCTTTGTAGATATTTACATACTTCTTTTGCACTTTTATATCTGGAATTGGGATTTTTGTTTCACACATACTATCCCAATCAAAAGTCTCTCTTGCACTTCCCCAAGAATGAAACCTCGCATATCTATCAAATTCGGCTCTATTAAAATATAAAAATAGATACTCTGGCAATAGTTTATCTTCATCTTTTATTTTAAAAACTGTATATGCTGGTGATAATATTGCTTCTTTATCCTCTTTGTATAGTGCAATCGTTATTTTATTTCCATTTCTTGATGTAACAGGACTATATGCAAACTGATTTTTTGAAATAACTCTATAGTTTGACATATTAGTATTTTTCACATTTGCTATTGATTTAATAAATTTTTTCTGAATACTAACTCCCAAAAGATTACTTACTTTTAAATCCTTGTTTCTTCTATCAACTATCTCTATAAAATCCCCTATTTTTTTATAAAGATTACTCATTACTAAACCTCTTAAAATCTTCAAGAGTAGGTAGTTTGTCTTTTAGCTCTTTTGGAAGCTCTTTTGTTAGTTGATACTCGCTTACTCCTATTGGTTTATTTATATCTTTTATAGCATATTCAACTATAAGGTTATCTTTTTCTTTACAGATGAGTATCCCTATGGTTTGATTGTCTTCTTTTGTTCTTAATTTACTATCAACAGCACTTACATAAAAGTTCAGCTTTCCTGCAAATTCTGGCTTAAACTCTGTAGTTTTTAACTCTATGACTATGAAGCTGTGTAGTTTTAGATGATAAAATAGCAAATCTATTCTAAACTCTTTTTCGTTTATGATTAGTTTGTATTGTTTTCCTACAAATGCAAAACCATTTCCAAGTTCAAGTAAAAACTCTTTTATATTATCTATCAAAGCATTTTCAAGCTCTTTTTCACTATGTCTATCGCTAATAGTTAAAAAATCAAATATATAACTATCTTTTGTGATCTCTTTTGCCATATCTGATGTAACAGGTGGTAAAGTTACATCAAAATTGTTTATAGCTATTTTATTTCTTTGGTATAAACTACTCTCAATTTGATGAATAAGCACACTTCTACTTATACCGTTTTTTATGGTATTTTGCACATAAAAGATCGCTTCATCTATATTTTTACATTTTTGAATGATAGCTATATTGTGTCCCCAAGGGATTTGATAAATTTGTGAAACAACTTGTTTCGCAATTTCATTTTCCATTTTGGCAACAGCTTGTTGCCAAAACAGATACCATTGTTTTATAGCTCTAATATTTCTATATGAAAAACCTTTGACATCCGGAAACTCTTTTGATAAATCACGGCTTAGATTTTCTAAAAATTTACTACCCCATTTTTGCTTTTCTTGAAGTTCTACTATTTTTTGACCAAGATACCAATAAAATTCTAATAACTCGCTATTGACTTTTATAGTAGCTTTTATTTTGTGAGAGAGAAATCTACTTTTTAAATCTTTTATAATATCTTGATACTGCTCTATATTCATATCTTATACCCTATAGCTTCAAAAGCTTTTATAAGCTCATCTTGAGATTTTTTTTCATCTTTTAAAAGCTCACTCATCTCTTTTTGGACTATTTGCATCTGCTTATCAAAATCTATGCCGCTATCTCTGTCTATAAACTCTATATATTTACTTGGAACAAGTGAGAAGTCATTTTCTTTTAACTCTTTAAAATCCACACTTTTGCAAAGTTCCGGTATATCTTGATATGTAGTTTTATAATCTTCTTGTTGCCAAGAGTGATAGATGTTTGCTACTTTTGCTATCTGACTATCAGTTAGCTTTTTATACTTTTTTTCATACTCCTCTCCCCAAGTTCTAAGATCTATAAAAAGCACTTCACCTCTTCTATCTCTATACTTTTTAAACTTACCATTTATCTCTAAGCTTCTTTGTTTTTTGTTTCTATTTAGTATCCAAAGTGTTACACTTATATCTGTTGTATAAAAAGTATTTCTAGGTATTATGATGATAGCTTCGACTAAATCGTTTTCTATTAGTTTTTTTCTTATCTTATACTCATCACCTCCACCACTTAAAGCTCCATTTGCAAGGATAAATCCTGCAACTCCGTTTTGAGATAGTTTTGAAACCATATTGAGTATCCAAGCATAGTTTGCATTACTCTTTGGTGGCACACTGTATCCTGCCCATCTAGGATCATCAAGAAGCTCTTTTTCTCCTCGCCAATCTTTTAGATTGAACGGTGGATTAGCCATAATAAAGTCTGCTTTTAAATCTTTGTGTTGGTCATCATAAAAAGTGTCAGCCGGTTTAACTCCTAAATTTGCACTTATACCTCTTATAGCTAAATTCATCTTTGCTAGTTTATAAGTAGTAGGAGTATTTTCTTGCCCATAAATAGAGACCTCTTTTTTGTTTCCTCTATGACTCTCTATAAACTTCATAGACTGCACAAACATACCACCTGTTCCACAACAAGGATCGTAAATAATACCTTTGTAAGGCTCTATTAGTTCAGCTATAAGCTTTACTATGGTTTTTGGAGTATAAAACTCTCCTTTTCCTTTTCCGCTACTCTCTTTTAGTGCAAATTTTCCTAAAAAATACTCATACACTCTTCCTATTATGTCTTGTTCTTTATCTTTTAGAGTATCAATTTGATTTATAGTATCAAGAAGTGAAGCAAGTTTTGTTTTATCAAGATTTAGTCTTGAAAAGTAATTATCTGGCAAAGCACCTTTTAAAGATGGATTATTTTTTTCTATTGTGTGAAGTGCAGTATCTATTTTTAGGGCTATATCGTTTTGTTTTGCATTTTTTATGATATAGTTCCATCTTGAGACTTCATCTAAAAAAAAGATATTTTTCATAGAGTAAAACTCTTTTATCTCAAGATATTTTTCTTTTCCTTCATTTATAAGTTCATTTCTTCTTTGCTCAAACTTATCACTTGCAAACTTTAAAAAAATAAGTGCTAAAACTACATGTTTATATTCAGAGGGTTCTACTGTGCCTCTTAGCTTATCACAAGATTGCCAAAGAGTCTCTTCAAGTGATTTTTGCTTTTTTGTCATAAATTATCCTTGAGTATGACTCTTTTGATAAAAGTGGTTTGTAGCTTCTACAAATCCATCTATACTGCCACAATCAAATCTTTTGCCTTTGAATTTATATGCCAGTACCATACCTTTTTTCACTTGCATCATCAAAGCATCAGTTATCTGTATCTCTCCACCTTTTCCTGGTTTTGTTTGGGCTATGAGTTCAAAAATATCCGGAGTTAGTATATATCTGCCAATTATAGCCAGATTTGATGGGGCTTCACTCTGCTTGGGCTTTTCTATCATGGTATCTATCATATACAAATTATCATCTATCTCTCTGCCTGAGATTATGCCATATTTGTGAACTTCGGATATATCTACCTCTTCTACTGCTACTATTGAGCATTTGTACTTTTGATAGATTTTAACCATTTGAGAGAGTACTCCCTCACCCTCTGATGTACACAAATCATCTGCCAAGACTACTGCAAAAGGTTCATTACCTATTAGCACTCTACCTTTATATATAGCATCTCCAAGCCCTCTCATCTCTATCTGTCTAGTGTATGTAAAAGTACACTTTTGTATCAAAGAGCGGATATCTTCTAGTAGATACTCTTTGGGTGTATCTTTGATTTGGGTCTCTAGCTCATAGCTAATATCAAAGTGATCTTCAATAGCTCTTTTTCCTCTGCCTGTAATTATTGCCATAATATTCATACCAGCTTCAACGGCTTCTTCTACACCATATTGAATCAGAGGTTTTGCCATTACAGGTAACATCTCTTTTGGCATTGCTTTGGTAGCTGGAAGAAATCTAGTACCATATCCAGCAGCTGGAAAGAGGCACTTATTGATACTACTTTTCATGAACTTCTCCATCTGTTTACAAATTCACTTAACTCCTCTTTGCTTAGCTTGAGTCTTGCACTGTTTGCAATATATACAAACTCTTTGGTTGCTCTATCTAAATCATCATTTATTATTACAAAATCATACTCACTGATTGCCTCTATCTCTTTGAGTGCATTATCAAGTCTTTTTTGTATAACCTCATCATTATCCAAAGATCTATCAAGCAATCTTCTTTTGAGTTCACTATAACTAGGAGGTGTAATAAATACAGATGTTATAATATCTCCAAATCTCTCTTTTGCCAATCTGTGACCTTGCACATCTATATCAAAGAGTACCAATTTATCTTCGGCTAATGCTCTTTTTACAGGTCTTAAAGATGTACCATAATAGTTATCATGTACTTTTGCATATTCCAAAAATTCACCCTCTTTAATCTCTTGTTCAAAATACTCTTTGGTTACAAAGTGATAATCTACACCCTCTATTTCACCCTCTCTTGGTTTTCTGGTAGTAGTAGATATTGAGAAGTAATAATCCCCTATTAATGGTTCTGCTTTGTGTATCAAAGTACTCTTTCCTGCTCCACTAGGTCCTGAGAGTATCAGTATTGCCCCACTCATCTATTCTCCTTGAAATCTATAGTAATTGTTATTTTGCTACCCTTTAACAACTTTTTTAATTGTTTTGGTTTAATATCTTTGAGAAGTTTTAGTATCTCTTTGGCTTTTAAATCTACCTTTATACACTCTTTATCTTCACTGCCTGGTTGCCAATTGGATAGAAATGCTTCAGCTTCTGGTTCTATTGTATCATCATCAAGAAGTTCTCTAATCTGTTTTATATCTTCAATATTTAGTACATTACTCTCAACCTTCTCTTCTAAAAAACTCTTTAGTGTAATAGTTTTTTCTTCACTCTCTTTTGAGTCATCTCTATTTTGTATTATTGAGAGTATATCAGATGGCAAAAAGGGTTTTTTTAGTATATTTTTTATATATGATGGAGGTGTACTCCTGGCTGAAGAGATTAAAACAGTATGCTCTATCATAAAATTATCTCTAATTTGATTTATATCTGTTTGATTTAATATATCTTCATCTATAAACAAAAAGTTAAATCTATCTATATCTATATCTTCCAATCGCTCTGCTAAGTACAGTTCAAAATCATCATTTGTAGTAGCTATACGAAACATCTCTTTGACTACTCTGTTTTTACTAATTAGCAGTAGCGTCATTATCTCTCCTTAGTTGCAGTAGCGTTTTAGTATATCCTCATAAGCATCAATTCGTCTATCTCTTAAAAATGGCCAAATATCTCTAACCTCTTTTGTACGATTTATATCAATATTGGCATATATTATAACCTCTTTGTCTGTTGGTGCCTGTGCCAATATCTCTCCTTGGGGTCCACATACAAAACTACTGCCCCAAAATCTGATACCATTTAACACTTTGGATTTATCCTCTTCAAATCCTACTCTATTGCAACTAAGCAGTGGCAATCCATTGGCTATAGCATGTGATCTTTGAATAGTTATCCAACTCTCAAGCTGTCTGCTTTTTTCATCTTGAGTATCTTCATCAAACCAACCAATAGCAGTAGGATACAATAAAACTTCAGCCCCCTTTAGTGCCATAATCCTAGCAGCTTCTGGATACCATTGATCCCAACATACAAGTACTCCAAGTCTGCCAATGGAAGTATCAATTGGTTCAAACCCCAAATCACCGGGAGTAAAATAAAATTTCTCATAAAATCCCGGATCATCTGGTATATGCATCTTTCTATATTTACCTGCCAATTTACCATCACTATCAAATACTACTGCACTATTGTGATATAGTCCCATAGCTCTTTGCTCAAACAGTGAAGTAACAAGCACTATGCTATTATCTTTTGCTACCTCTGACCAAAACTCTATATCTTTATCAAAATCTTTAGCATACTCAAAATATTTTGTATCTTCACTTTGACAAAAATATTCACTTTGATGTAACTCTTGAAGCAGTACCAATCTAGCACCCTCTCTTTTTGCCTCTTTGATTTTGGTTACACTATCGCTTATCATAGCCTCTTTGGAGCCTTTGAAACTCTGTTGAATCAATGCCACTTTCACTATAAACTCCTTTAGCAGTTACTATTTTTTATATGCGAACTGTATTTGATGTATATTCTTGTAGATGCAAACAAAAATGTAGTAATAGCAGGTCCTAATATCATACCCCAAAAACCATAACTACTCATACCAGCAATAATAGAGAAGAATATTACAAGCTCATTTATTGTGGTAGGATTTTCAAGCATCTCCTCTTTTATCATTTTGATAATTATAGGTTTTACAAATGTATCTGCAATAATTGATATGATAATTATGGAGTAGAGTGCTATAACTATTGCAGCATCACTACCCAATACTACCCAGGCATAGAGTGAGAGTGGAGCCCATACTATTATACCTCCAACAACAGGAATAAGTGATGCAAACCCATATATAAACCCAAACAGCAATCCATCAAAACCATAATAGCTTATAAATATACCAAATAAAAACCCCTCAAACATTGCTGTAACAATAATCGAATAAAAGACTACCTCCATAGTAGATGTAAGCTCACTCACCATCTCTTTACTCTCAATCTCTGGAGCTGGAATTAGTGATACCAATAGGGCTGAAAATCTCTCTTGATAATATACTATCGCTGCATAAAAGAGTATCACAAAGAGTACATTTTTTATAAATCCAATACCCTTTGTACCCATTGTAGTAAGATATATAGAGATCTCTTTTATATATGGAGTAACTTTCTCTACTCTCAAATACTCATCTGCCCACTTTCCTATATATGGAATATCTTTTGTAAGTACATGCATTTTTGCAAAAATGGTACGGATATTATCCTGATCAAGATGACTTAGATACTCTGCTCCTGTTGTTGCTATATAAAATATAGGAGCTAGTATTAAAATAACAAGCAGTAAAACCATAACAATGGTAGTTAATTTTTTATATGATAGTATCTCCATCATATGCTGAGTTAGATTGCTTGTAGCCATAGCAAGTAGCATAGCTACCGACATTGAGAGTAGAAAAGGTTGATATATTGAGTAAGCTCCCCACAAAGCCAATCCAAAAAGTATCATAATAAATATAGTAACTCTATCCAAACAATCCTCCCTCTTTAACAGGTGGAGTCATCTTAAAAAGTGCATAACACTTTGGAGTTGCTACTCTACCTCTTGCAGTCCTTTCAATATATCCATTTGCTATCAGATATGGCTCAAGCACATCTTCAATAGTCCCTTCATCTTCACTAAGTGCTGCTGAGATTGTACTAAGCCCCATTGGTCTGCCTTTGGCTGACATTAATAATTCAAGTAATCTAATATCTTGTTCATCAAATCCTATCTCATTAACTCCAAGTTGATTTAATCCATATCTTGCACTCTTTAGGGTAATAGTATCCTCTTTGGCAACTGCAGAAAAATCTCTGACTCTACGAAGCAATCTTAGAGCAATACGAGGTGTTCCTCTACTTCTTTTTGCAATCTCCAATGATGCATCTTTTTCTATTTTACTGTTTAATCTATTTGTAGCTTGAGTAATAATTGTTGATAACTCACTATGGTTATAAAACTCCATTCTAAAGTGCATACCAAATCTCTCTCTTAGAGGATTAGAGAGCATTCCAGCTCTTGTTGTAGCACCTATTAGAGTAAATCTTGGCAAATCAATTTTGACTGCTTGTGCTGCTGGACCACTGCCTATAATAATATCTAATCTAAAATCCTCCATAGCAGGATAGAGTATCTCTTCAATAGCTGGAGACATTCTATGAATCTCATCTATAAATAGTATATCACCCTCTTCCAAGTTGGTAAGAAGTGCAGCCAAATCACCTGATTTTTCTATCATCGGAGCAGCTGTTGTTTTGATATTTGCTCCCATTTGAACAGCAATAATATTTGCCAAAGTTGTCTTACCAAGCCCTGGTGGTCCATAAAAGAGTA
>JAMOSA010000219.1 GCA_027063325.1 Campylobacteraceae bacterium | reverse complement strand
TACATCATGTATCCCTTTTTCATCATCAAGCAGAAGTGAGCCAATAGTAGATACACTCCACCAAATAGCACCAAGCACTAATAAAAAAGCTATTGTTTTGAGTGCTGCAAAGTTGTTTAGATGCACAAAGTGGACATCTATATATTTAGCTATAGGTAAAGCTGTGCGAGATGCTATCAATACTCCACCAATCAATCCCAAAAAGCCGAATAGTTCTCTACTAAAGCCATTGAGTAACCCTTTTAGTGCAAGAAGTATAATCAAAGCTCCTACAGTCCAATCAAGATAGTTTAAATCCATACTATCTATATCCTTTACTATTAAATCAAGTTCTTAAGTTCATCTGGCTTATTGGCAAACTGTAGTGCTACATCTCTTGCAACCAAACCTTTGTCCACAAACTCTTTGAGTACTTGAGTTTGAGTCTGCATTCCAGATTCTCCTTGACCAAGCTGCATTGTTGAGTAGATTTGGTGAACTTTATCTTCACGAATCAAGTTTGCAATTGCGTGATTTGTTACCAAAATTTCAGCTGCTGCTACACGACCGCCACCAATTTTTGGTAAAAGCATCTGTGAAATTACAGCTACTAGTGAACCAGATAACATAGCTCTAACCTGAGCTTGTTCTTCTCCTCCAAATACATCAATAATACGGTTGATTGTACCTGGGGCTGAGTTGGTGTGTAAGGTACCAAATACCAAGTGTCCTGTCTCTGCGGCAGTTAGGGCTGCTGATATTGTAATCTTATCACGCATCTCTCCAATAAGTATAATATCTGGGTCTTGTCTTAGTGCATACTTTAGTGCTGCAGCAAAGCTTTTGGTATCATCACCTACACTTCTTTGAGAAAATATACTCTTTTTGTTTTTATGTACAAATTCAACAGGATCTTCAACTGTTAGTATATGCTTATTCTCTGTAATATTGACCTCATTTAACATAGCAGCTAGAGTTGTTGATTTACCAGAACCAGTTGGTCCAGTTACTAGTATTAGACCCTTTTCTCTTTTGATAATTCTTTTGTAAACTTCTGGAGCATTTAAAGCATCAAGACTTGGAATCTCAATAGGAATTACACGAAATGCTGCGGCCATACTACCCATAGTTTTATAGTAATTGACCCTGAAACGCCCAACATTCTCAAGCTCAATTGCAAAGTCAAGCTCATTATCCTCTTCAAACTGTTTCTTTTGCTTTTCTGTAAGCAGGGCATAACACATACCCTCAATATCATCTGGAGTGAGCTTTGGCATATTTACAGCTTTTAGCCTACCTCCAACACGAAGCATAGGCTCACTTTTGTTGATTAGGTGCAAGTCTGAAGCACCATGTACTACGATACTTTGAAGAAGTTTTTTCATATGAGCGGCTGACATTGCCATGGTGAACCCCTTTTTATTTTAGTTAATTTATAATAGCCGGTACGATAAAGAAGTCATCTCTACTATCTGGAGCATACTTCAAAATCTTTTGGGCAACTTCACTCTGTTGTACAGGTATATCTTCTTTCATAGGTGTGCCACCTTCGAGTGTAGAGAAGTAGCTGTCAAAATCTGAAGTATCAAGCTCTTTAAGGTTTTCTACATACTCTAAAATTTCACTAAGTTGAGAGATGATTTCATCTTTTTTCTCTTCATCTACTCTTAGATGCGAAAGCTTTTCTAGTTTGGCTAAAAGTGCCATATCTATCTGCACAATCATTCCTTTTATTTATAGATTATGTAGGAATTATAGTCTAATATTGTTGTTGAATCCCTGATATTATGAGTAAACACAACTCTTTGGGGTATAATTTTGTAATTTATTTTCCCATTAGAATTGGAGATACAATGGCAAAAGAGTTGTTAAAAAAGAGTAAAGTAAACTCAAAAGAGTTGGAGGTGTTACTAAAAGCAAGAGAGAGAGGTGAAGTAGAGTTTCTATTAATAGATGTAAGAGAGCCTTTTGAGTATAAAAGAGGACATATAGCAGGAGTTGATGAATTATATCCAACTTCACTCTTTCATGAGTGGGCAGATGAATTTATGCAGAAATTTTCCAACATGGATATAATTTTAACTTGTCGTACAGCAAACAGAAGTGGTACTTTGCAAAGACATCTCAAATCTATGGGATATAAAGGTAATTTGATTGATCACAGTGGGGGTATAGTGATGTGGCATGGTGATATAAAGAGGGGAGATTAATTATGGAAGTTGTTGATTTACTTCTTAGGTTTTTATCTGCAAAATCTATAACACCTGATGATGGTGGCTTGATGGAGTATATAGAGAGTTATCTGGATGGTTATAATGCCATATACAAAAATGAAGGTGGTGTAAAAAATCTCTTTCTATACAAAAGATTTGGAGATGGAGAGCATTTGTGCTTTGCGGGTCATGTTGATGTTGTACCCCCAGGAAGTGGCTGGAGCAGTGAACCATTTACACCAAAGATAGAAGATGGATATATATATGCCAGAGGCTCTCAAGATATGAAAAGTGGTGTAGCAGCATCAGTGGAGGCATTAGCAAGAACAAAAGATTTTAATGGAACTTTATCTTTGCTTCTTACTTCAGATGAAGAAGGAGATGCGACCTATGGTACTCAAATAATGCTCAAAGAGTTACAACAAAGAGATCTCTTGCCAGATTATGCAATAGTGGGTGAACCTACCAGTGAAGAGAGATTTGGTGATGCTATAAAGATAGGTAGAAGAGGTTCTATAAATGGAGTACTCAAGTTATATGGATTACAAGGACATGCAGCATATCCGGAAAAATCAAAAAATCCTATAGATATGATAGCTCCTATTTTGCCAAAGATTGCAGGAGTAAATCTTGATAATGGAGATGAATATTTTGCTCCAAGCAGATTTGTAATTACAGATATAAGAGCTGGTATGGAGGTTACAAATGTAACTCCAGGAGAGTTAAAGATGATGTTTAATGTAAGAAACTCAACAAAAACAACCCAAGAGGATATAAAAGAGTTTATAGACAGTTACTTTAGGGGGTTGGATTATACACTAAAGTTATCACAATCTGCATATCCGTTTGTAACCAATCCAGATACAAAGGTGGTAGAGCTTGTTGATAGAGCAATTACAAATGTGTGTGGTACTCCACCAAAACACTCTACAGCCGGAGGTACAAGCGATGCAAGATTTTTTGCCAAATATGGAGTAAAAACAATAGAGTGTGGAGTAGTAAATGACAGAATCCATGCACCAAATGAGAGGGTTGGTATAGATGAAGTTGAAGCACTATTTGATGTATATACACAAGTAATAAGAGAGTTCTGATGGAGAGTATATATACTGTTGTACTAATCTCTGTAGTAGCCGAAATATTTGAAATTATTTGGCAATATGCTCCAAATATAGCAGGAATTTTGGCAAACAATTACAGATTTTACAGCAAAAGTATTATTCTGTTTTTGGCAATGCATACAGGGTATATATATACTATCTTTGTATCACTGTGGTTTGATATACTCAATACTCCAATGATAGCTATAATAGCACTGAAAATTTTTGATATATTCACCAAACTTGAGTTTATACAAAAGATATATATCAAACAAGAAATTGATGTAGTAACAGCAACACTGCTAAACAAAAGAGTCCCTTTATGGCTCTATATACTGCAGTTTGCTCTATATCCATGGCTACTCTATGAAGCTCTTGTTTGGTAAATGGTTACAATAGTGTAATATTGGTTGTTACTGTTTAGTTGCTGTTTTTGCAGTCTGGCTTGTCCACCCATATATTTTGGGTAACTATTCTAGCTATGCTATCAATAGCAGTAATTGTATGGCTGCCGCTATCAAAAGAGTATGAAATCTTTGCAGAATTTTTCTTTATCTGTTTGCCGTCCATATACCAGATATATGGAGGTTTGCCATTTTTCAAAAGTGCAGTTACTTTTACATCTTTGCAGTTACTGCTACGGTATCTTGTACCCTCTTTTGGATAGGCAAAAGTAAATTTATGCAAATTTTCATTCTCTTTTTTATCAAAGTAGCGTAGTAGTTTTGGCGGTTTTACAAGATACTCTTTGCTACTGTAATCCCAACTATTTAGACCATATAATGAGTTTATAATACCCATTATCTCAAATGCAAGTGGAGCAGCACTTTTTAATCCACTGCTTCTTAGCATAGGTTTGGCATTTGGTTTTGCAACCAAAAGTACTACTGTATAATCTTTGGTATAAGCCACACTCCAAAAATCTCTATATCCATAACTGGTACCTGTTTTGAAAGCTATCTTTACAGCCTCTTGTATAAACCCTTTTGGAGGTGTAACTTCTTGGAGTATTGCATTTGTTTTTCTTGAAGCTTTTTTACTTAGGAATTTTATTTTTTTACTCTTTTGACCTTTTATATATGATATTTTTTTGGCAATTCCATCATTTGCCAAAGCAGTATAGAGTGAAGCAAGTTGCATCATATTTACCCCAAGACCACCTAAAGCTATAGATAAAGAGGCTCTGTTTTTTGGTATTTTAATATCTGTAACACTATTTAAAAGATCTACAAATCTATTAACTCCAACTCTTTGCAAGACTTTTACAGCAGGAATATTGAGTGAATGTTGCAAAGCATATGCAATAGTAACTTCACCATTATAAAGCTTGTTGAAGTTTTTGGGTTTGTAGTCTGAAAATACACTCTCTTTATCTTCTATTATAGTAAGTGGATCTATAAGATGCTCTTGAAAAGCCAAAGCATATATAAATGGTTTTAGGGTAGATCCAGGAGAGCGCATAGCTTGAACCATATCGATATAGCCTTGTGTCTTTTTACTAAACATATAGTGACTGCCAAGATATGCTACTATTTCATAGTTTTTATTATCTACTATGACAGAAGCTACTGTTACATCTTTTGGCATAATTTCACCCTTTAGTCTAGCCCAACGCTGAAGACTCTTTTGTAAATCTTTATCTATTGTGGTATATAAACTCTTTTTCTCCTTTAATACTCTTTGGCAAAGGTGTGGAGCATACCTTGGAAATGGATATAGTTTTTGGGGTAGAGTTTGTGTTATTGCTTCTGTATATAATTTTTTGCTGATAATACTACTTTGAAATGAGCGTAAAAGTACTTTGTCTCTTGATCTTTTGGCTCTTTTGGGATTTTTGTCAGCTCTGTTTGCTTCTGGAGCTTGTGGCAGAGCAACAAGCATTGCTGCTTCACTTGGGCTAAGAGATACAGGAGGTTTGCCAAAGTATCTCCAGCAACCAGCAGTAATACTCTCTACATTTCCACCATATGGAGTGAGTGTCAAATAGTAGCTTAAAATCTCCTCTTTAGTGTAAAAAAGTTCCAACTCAAAAGCTCTTAATATCTCAAAAAGTTTATTTGCAATAGTTCTTTTTTTGGGTTCTAATAGTTTTGCAAGTTGCATAGTAATAGTAGAAGCACCAGATACAATATAACCATTTTGGATATATTGAAAAGTAGCCCTAAAAAGAGCCAAAAAATCTACGCCAAAGTGATTTTGAAAATGTTTATCTTCATAATTTAGAAGCATCTTTATATATAGAGGATCTATCTTTTGCAAATCTGTTTTAAAACGCCATATACCATTTTGATTGGTTGTAGCATATAGTAGCTTACCATTTTTGTCATATACTGTTTTGGAGTACTCCTGTGTTTTTTTTAGTGGTATTGGATAAAATAGATGCAAAAGTATGATAACTCCAAAGATAAAAGCAGTTACCCAAAGTAACCACTTTAGAATCTTTAGAGTCTTTTTCACTATCTGTATCTCTCAACACTTAAAATATTCAAGAGATTGCTTTTGTGTATAGGATCCATTTGATCCATAATCTCATCTGTTGTAATATTCTCTTTTGGTTTGTACCATGTAAATTGAGAAAATATATCAAGCAGTTTTTTATCTTTGAATCTGTATCCATATCTTGCAAACAGAGAGTTTCTTAATATTCTTAATTCCTCTTTTGTATATTGCAAAAAGAACTCTTTTTCCAACTCTCTTATATTGACTCTATAAAAGTCAGCTAATACCAATCCTCCAAGTCTTCTTTTTTCTTCTTTGAGTAACTTTTGTACATTTTCTCTTTGTATTTTATTTAGTTTGTTATATGCTACTGAACCACTGTATATTGTTGGATTGTACCATCTAAATCTCGAAAAGAGTTCAAACAGAGCTTGGTTTGTCTGCGAAAAGTCAAGACCTATATATGCAAATATACCATTTCTTAGATAATTTAACTCATATAGATTAAATCTATCCAAACTACCCAAAGGTTTTGTTGCTGCTAATATATAATCACTCTCTTTTAATCCTCCTTTTGAGCTATTTTCTTGTTTTGGTTTTGGATTTTTTATGATACTCAAACCAACTGGAATATATTTATCAAATGCTCTATATTGTGGCTTGTACATATCTACAATTTTTACAGGTGCAATATTAAAATCTCCAATAGTTACAGATCTTAGGATATATGCAAACTTGAATCTCTTGACAGGGTGAAAATAGACGCTGAATCTATCATCTTTGTACTCTTTGTGAATTGCTTTTGTGATACCATCTAACCAAAAGAGATCTTTTGTAGCATCAATACCGCTTATATTTGGATTTTCAATCTCAAATCCAGCCGGTAGAAAATCTGTTATTATAGGATCTGTTACACTACTATCTGTAATCTCTCCACTAATTACTGCTACCAATCTACTACTTTGTGCAATTTGATTTAAGTTTGCTACTTCCCCTTTTAGGGTATAAAAAACTCTTTTTATCTTGAAACCTCTGTTTTGAATATTATCAAAGCTAAGTAGAGTAGGGGTTGCTATATAGCTTAATTCCCACCATACATCACTATTACCTATGTTTGTAACTCTCTTAAAGTCATTTATATTTTTACTTCTTATATAGTATGGTTTGTTACTGCTGTATATTTGATTACCAACTTCTATTTTGATCTTATCCATTTTTAAAGAGAGTATATTTGAAGCTCTTAGTATTTGACTCATCTCTTGAGTACTTAGATACTTTCTCTTTTTTAGATCCAAACCCAAATCTATAAAGAGTCTGTTTGCTTCATTTTTTAGATTTGATTTAAAAAGTAGTCTAATTAATGTAGCTTTGTCTCTAAGTTTGCCTCCATAAAATCCAAAACTATAACTACTATTTAGAGACTCTTTTGCTCTTTGAAAGATCTCTTTTGCTAAATTCTCTTCACCTATAAGGTGCATTATAGCACCAAGCTGACCCCATGCCATTGCTGAGTCTATTTTAGGTTGGGTATCATTTACAAACTGCATAATATTACTCATAAATACTCTTTTGTTTTTGGCAAGTACATAAAGAGCATATATATTTGCCTCTTGTTCACTTCTATCTGTTGCCCAGCGGTTAAGAGAGTTCTCAAGATAGCTCAACCCCTCTTTTAGAGATTTTTGAGATACACTAAATCCTTTTTTATTTGCCTGAGTCAAGAAATCCATAGCATATGCACTCAACCACAAGTTAGATTTACTCTCTCTCCACAATCCAAAACTGCCATCTAACTTTTGTAGAGATCTCAATCTCTCAATAGCTCTGTTTACCTCCTCTTTTTCATATCTGTCTTTACTATCAAGTAGCACAAAGGCTCTACTTACACTCTGTTCTGTACATCTGTATGCATAATCTAGTAACTCTTGTTTTATGAGTTTATTTGGAATTAGAGGTGTTGAAGAGACTCTAAATATAGCCTCTATCAATGATCTTATATCAGCCTTTTGCAAAATATTTTTAACATCAATACTCTGTTTAGTTTTTAGAATATCAAACTCTTTTATATAGAGTTTTGGCAAAGGATACTTTACAAAGAGTTTGAAATCTCTATTTGCAACTAATCTATTTTCTTTGAATATCTCTACTGATATATTTGCCTCGCCACTCTTTAATGCCTCTGCGTCTATATCTTTTATAACCGCTTTACCACTGTTATTTACAGTTGTCTCTTTTTGCAAAATATTTAAAATAGATGATTGTACTTTAATTGTATATTCACCCTTTGGTACTTCTTTGTCAAAAGATACTCTCATACTAAATTTGGCTCTATCTCCTACACTCAAAAATTTTGGCATATAAAGCTCTATTGATATTGGATCTTTTACAATTACACTGCTGTTTGCTTCTCCTAGACTATTTTTGCTCCATGCAACTGCATTTAGTACCAATGCCCCTTGATAGTTTGGTATATCAAACTCTACTTCTGCTTTACCATTTTGTAGTTTTATCTTTTTGCTCATTAGAGCTACTACCTCTCTTTTGTTGGTAACTGGTTCATCTTGAACTTCACTCTCTTCAAACTCATCTCCAGAGCCTTGATCATATATGGCATGTTCACCCTGCGCTTTTATCAAATTGCCATATATATCCTTGATTTTTACACCCAGTCTCAATTGACCATAAAAGTATTTTACAGGATTTGGTAATTGGTATCTGGTCATATTTAAAATACCCTTATCAACAGCAGATAGAGTTAGATATATATCTTTGTTTTTACTCTCTTTTGATTCTACTATGACAGATAGTTTAGTGTTTGATTTGACTCTTTTTGGTGCTGTTATGGATAGATTTAATATTTTGGTTGGGTCTAATATACTAAAGTGTGCTACCCCAATAGCTCTATTTGCACCCATAACCTTATCTTGAGTTCTAAATGCAGTTGCTAATACATATACACTACTACCCCACTTTTTATCTATATCAAACTCTACTTCAATATCTTTACCCTCTGTAGCATTTATGGTTTTGGTTGTGAATATGTGTTGATTTGCAATATTTATCATAACAGGACCACTAAATTTTGGTTTGATATTTACTTTTAGTTTTTCATTTGGAGTAAACTCTTTTTTGTTTATAGATATTGGTAACTTATCTGGCGTCTGTTTACCACCATCACCCCAGTAACCACTATTAAATCTATAACTACTAATAGTGGTACTATTTTTATATACTTCCAATCTATATGTACCCCAATCCAGTTTATCCAAAAGCAAAGGTGTAGCAGAGTCTAATAGTTTTACTGTACCGCTTTGGACTACTTTTATATCATTATAGGTTACATTATATACCCAAGAGTTATTTTCAAATATCCAAAAATATTCACTCTCTTCTTTGATAAGTTTGTATTCCAAAGAAGCAGAAGATGGTTTTTGATTTTTGAGATAAACAATATTAAATTGGGGTTTTGCATTCAAATCTATATAATCATCTTTGAAATTGGGTTTTATACCTATATAACCCTCTTTGTTTGCATAAAAGATATTGAATCTTTTGCTAACTCCTCTTCCTCCTGGCTCATTTGCTGTAATTGTTGTAAACATATCAAGAGGTGCAGATACATTTGGTAATTTTTTATCTGCTGAAATATCAACAGATATACTACCATCACTGCCACTTGTTGTATCTATAGGATCTAAATAGAGATTTTCAAAATCTTCTTTTATTAATCCAAAGTGATAACCTTTGTATTTTTTGAATGGATTTTTTGATTTGTG
>JAMOSA010000218.1 GCA_027063325.1 Campylobacteraceae bacterium | reverse complement strand
TTGCATACCCTCTTAATGACAAGAGTGAAGATGATACTTCAGTATTTGAATTTACAATGGGTAGCAAATTCTAAGCCAAATAATATCCACGCTTGGGTGGATATTGCAAGATTATAAAAATTATCTCATTAAAATCGATCTGATCAAAATGCCATAAAAAGGCATTTTGATCAGTTACAATCTATCTACTGTTTTAATTCCCATTATCCCTAAGACCAATTTGATAGTCTCTGCTGTAGCTTTAGCTATCATTAATCTACTCTCTTTTAACTCTTTTGGTATATCATCTTTGAGTATAGGATTGTTTTCATAAAACTTCATAAAAAGCGTTGTTAACGAATATAGATAATTTGTAAGATAGTGTGGTGCACTCTCGTTTGATGCCAATATCAAGGTATCTTCAAGTTCCAATAATTTAAGTACCAGTTTTCTTTCCAATTCGTCCTCTATAGCTACTGTACCAGTTGGCTCTTTCCCATATCTTCTGATAATAGATTGTATTCTAGCATAAGCATACTGTTGATACAAAGATGTATTTCCATCCAAAGATAACATCTTATCCCAATCAAATACATAATCAGACTCTCTGTTTATAGACAAATCTGCATACTTTACAGCACCAATACCCACAATTTCAGCTATCTTTAATATTTCCTCTTTGGAGTATTCATCTTTTTGTCTTATAGCCTCTTTGGCTCTATTTACTGCCTCTTGGAGTAAATCTATCAATTTGACTGTACCGCCATCTCTGGTTTTAAAAGGTCTGCCACTCTTATCTAGCATCATACCAAATTTTACATGCTCTAGTTTTATATCTTTTGGTGCATACCCTGCTGCTCTTGCTACTTTGAAAACCAATTTAAAGTGTTCTGACTGTCTTGAATCTACTACATATAAAATTCTTTTTGCTCCAAGTTTTTGTACACGAAATTTAATAGCAGCCAAATCTGTAGTGGCATAGAGATAACCTCCGTCACTCTTTTGAACAATCAAAGGAGTATCACTATTTTCTACAAATACACATTTGGCTCCCCTACTCTCTACCAGTAATCCCTTCTCTTGTAACTCTTTGACAATATTTGCCAACTCATCATTATAATCACTCTCAGCTCTTACATCTTCTCTGGTTAGATTTACACCTAATCTTTGATATATCTCTTCACAATGACTCAAAGATTTATCTATAAAATTTTTCCATAGATTCAGACAGTAAACATCTCCACTTTGTAACTTTACTACATACTCTCTGGCTCTGTTTGCAAAAAATTCATCTTCATCAAATCTCTTTTTTGCATCTTTATAAAATTGTTCTAAATCTTTGAGTGTTCCCTCAGTTCCTTCACCAAGCTCTTCAAGATATGCTATTAACATTCCAAACTGAGTACCCCAATCACCAATATGGTTTTGTCTGATAACACTCTCACCCATAAACTGCAACAGATTTGCCAATGTATCACCAATAATTGTAGAGCGAAGATGTCCTACATGCATCTGTTTTGCCATATTAGGACTTGAATAGTCAATTACTACCTTTATGGGATCATTTTTTATTGATACTCCAAGTCTTGTATCCTCAAGAGCTTGTGTAACTCTTGTAGAGAGCCAATATTTGGATAGTTTTATATTTATAAATCCAGGACCTGCAACCTCCAAAGACTCTATCATATCACCTTTTTGTATAGATTCAACCAAAGATTGTGCTATCTCTTTAGGATTTCTTTTAAGCCTTTTTGCCAAAGCCATGGCACCATTGTATTGATAATCACCAAACTCGGGTTTAGATGCAGGAAGAACCTGTACTCTATCTACATCCACAGCTATATGTTCAAATGCCTCTAAAATCTTCTCTTCTAAAACTTTGCGAATTTGCATACAGTATCCATTTGTAAGGTATTTTTATATTTTGCCTCTTTAATGAGTAATTATCAAGGTTAGAATTTTGGGGAACTCCCCAACAGAGGGGAGATTAAAAAGTACAATATTTAAATTAAGCCTTTTGACTCTCTTTATCTTCTGTACTCTTTTGTGTCTGTTCACTCTTGTTTGCTATCTCTTTGTTATCTTTTGTAGCTACCTTTTGAGTCTCTTCATCATCCTCATTTATAGCCTTTTTGAAATCCTTGATACCTTTACCCAAACCCTTTGCAAGGTCAGGAATCTTTTTTGCTCCAAACAAAAGAACAATAATAGCCAATACAACTAACAATTCTGGCATACTTGGCATACCCATAGTGCAATCCTTCATATACGCTCTAAAGCGTTTTTCTAATATTCGTCAAAATTATACTTAAAATCTTTTAAAGCTGAATTACTCTTATTAAAAACTGCTTCTCTTTAGTATATTTTGAGCCCTCTTTATAACTTCTTGTGATGTAATCAATCTCATACAATCATGAGTTTTTATAGGACACTCTCTCTTCATACAAGGAGCACACTCCAGCTTGTGTCTTATTATATAACTTGCTCTATTTTTCCATGGTGAAGTCTCTTCACTCTTTGTTGGACCAAAAAGTGCAATTGTAGGTATATTGTAAGCAGTTGCTATATGCATAGGACCACTGTCACCTGTAATAAAGAGTTCTAATCCTCCTATTATCGCACAAAGTTCAGCAATTGTTGTCTTTCCAACCAAATTTGTAACTCTGTTTTGTACATCTTCTGTTTGTAGGTACTTCATAATATCATTTGCAATACTCTCTTCTGCTTGTGAACCAAAAATAATAATATCATACTCTTCAACAAAAGCCAAAATAACCTCTGCAAACTTTTGCGGATACCACCTCTTAGCACTTCCATAACTAGCTCCTGGATTTATACCGATACTCTTTTTATGTAATTTTTTTGGTTTGTAGTACAGCTTGAGAGTACCTATATCTCTATCTCCTAATCCCATATTTTGAGATATAAACCTATGATATTTTACTACCTGATGTACATTTTTATATCTTTTTGGTTTAAAAATTGCTCTTTTTTTTGCACCACTAAAGAGTAATAAAAGATTTGAGTATATATGACTGCGAAATGATATAGCTATATCAAACTTTTTATCACCAAACAGCCTATACAGAGCTACTACTCTAAATGGATAATCTTTTGTATTGTCAATAATAGTATCTTTTATATATGGGGCTTTAGAAAGAACTTCTATAGATATAGCAGAACCAAATAGCGTAATATCTGCATTTTTGTAGTGTGAAGCCAACAGTTCAATAGCAGGTGTAGCCATTACAGCATCACCCAACCATCGTGGAATCTCTATCAATATTTTCATAGACTACAACTTTTTATCCTGCTGATAGTAGATGTAGTACTCCTACCCTCAACAAAATCAACCAACTCTACTCTCTTTGCTATATCACTGCCAACAACATCTTTACCTTTATAATCTCCTCCCTTTACCAAAACATCAGGCTTTACCATTGAAATAAGATTATATGGAGTATCCTCATCAAATATTATTACAAAATCTACACAATCTAAAGATGCTAAAATATAAGCTCTATCATACTCACTATTAACAGGTCTTGAGTCACCCTTTAATCTTTTGACAGAAGAGTCAGAATTTACACCTACAATCAAAACATCTCCAAAACTTTTTGCCTTTTGCAAATATTTTACATGCCCTAAGTGTAAAATATCAAAACATCCATTTGTAAATACAATCTTTTTATCATCTCTTTTTAAAAATTCTATACTCTTTTGCAATTCTTTAAAACTCTTGATTCTATGCTCAGTAGTTGATTCATGCAAAGCCTCTTGATATGATATTATCTCATCCCAGTTTGCAGTTGCACTGCCAAGCTTACCTACCACAACCGCAGCTGCTGCATTGGCTACCTTGGCTGCTTCATCTATATCTCCGCCACATGCAAGAATATAACCAATAGTAGATAATACTGTATCACCTGCTCCTGTTACATCATAAACCTCTTTTGCAACAGTAGGAATTGTTCTCATAGTATCATCAAATATAGCCATACCCTCTTCAGAGAGTGTAACAATAGCCATATCAAGATTAAAGTTATTCTTTATTTCAAATCCGACTCTTTCTAGTGCTTCAATAGAATCTATCTCTATTCCGGTAGCTTCACTTGCCTCTTTTTTATTTGGTGTAACCAAGGTTGCACCCTTATATTTGGTATAATCTTTGCCTTTTGGGTCAATTAATACCATTTTATCTCTGTCTCTTGCCATTTTTATAATATTTTGTGTCAAAGAGTCAGAGAGTACACCTTTACCATAATCTGACAAAAGTATTATATCCATAAAAGGCAACATATTTTTGATAGATTTCAAAATTTTATCTTCTGTTAGAGCTGTAATATCATCTCTGGTTTCACTGTCAAATCTGATAACTTGCTGATTTGAGGCAATAACCCTGCTCTTTCTTGTAGTCTTGCGAAACTCTTCTGATACAACTCCATCTGTATTTACTCCAAGTGATTTCAACATAACAGTAAGTCTTCTGCCAATCTCATCAGAACCAATTGCAGTAGCTGCAAAGACTCTAGCACCCAAGGCAATGAGATTATTTACTACATTACCTGCTCCACCCAAAACTTCACTCTCACTCTCTACATCTACTACCGGTACCGGTGCTTCTGGCGAAATCCTGTCACTCTTGCCCCACAAGTAGTGATCTATCATCATATCACCTACCACAAGTATATTTGGCTGTTTGTCTTGATAGTGCTGCATACTCAGCAAACCTCTTGTTCATACAATCTTTTAATCTCTGGAATATATCTTTTTATACCCTCTTCCAGTGTAACTTCAGGTTCATAACCAAGATTGGCTCTGGTACTATCTATATCTGCTTGGGTATGGAATTGATATTGACCTATATGAGGATTTGGTATATATTCACACTCTAAATTACTATTCAACTCTTTTTTGAGAATATCTACAATATCTTGGAAACTTCTAGCCACCCCTGTACCTACATTATAAATACCACTCTTTTTGGCACTACAAGCTTTGATATTTGCCTGTATAACATCATCTATATAAACAAAATCTCTTATAATTTTATCTGAACCTTCAAACAGCCTGGGTCTTTTTTGAGATAGTATCTGATGTCCAAATTGAAGTACCATAGAAGCTGTTTTATCTTTGTAATACTCTCTTGGTCCATATACATTAAAGTATCTCAAACCAACTACTGGTATATCAATTCCCTCTTTTATCCTTTGTAGCAAAAGCTTGTCCATCATCAATTTGCTAAATCCATATATATTTGCAGGTTCTTCAAATCCTACTCTTTGGGGAGCAGGAGCATTACCATATGTAGCACCACTACTGGCATAAACCATAATAGCTTTCTTTTGTTGAGCAATATCAAGTAGTTTTGAAAAAGCATTCAAATTGGTATCTATCATGATTTTTTGATCATTTACAGTAGTATCACTAATAGCAGCTTGATGAAATATTACATCAAAATCTATACTCTTTATTATTTCAAGATCATCAGCAGAAGTAATATCCCCAGAAATCACCTCTCCTTCAAATCCCAACAGATTCTTATAGTGACCAAAACTTTTGAGATTACCATTATCAAATCTCTCTCCAGTTCTAAATATATCAAATACTATAACTTTTGTATTTTTATAATTTTTTGATATATAGTGAGCCAAATTTGAACCTATAAATCCGGCACCACCTGTAATAAGAACACACTTATTATTAAAATCATACATAATTGTGATTATCCTTGTAGTATAAGTCTTTGTAGCATATTTTACCCAAACTTAGTAAAACTATATAATCTTTTGATAATGATAGATAATCTCTTGATTTCCACTCTTTCCAACTACTTTACTATCTACCTTACGAATCAAATTCCAATTTAATCTACTTATATTATTTTCAAAATCTATTTGTGCATTTTGTATGGCAAAACGATCTGTCACTACACCTCTTTTATCTCTTTTTACATCTTTTCCAACTTCAAACTGAGGTTTAAAAAGCAATATAATATCACTCTTGTTTTTTGCCAATCTGTCAATATCATCTATAATTTTCCCTAGAGATATAAAAGATACATCAGATACTATAACATCAAAAGCTTCTGCAACAAATCCTCTGATATCTGTCTCTTCATATAACTTAACTCTGCTCTCTTTTCGTAAAGTGGGGTGAAACTGCTCTTTGCCTACATCTATAGCAGTTACACTATCTACTCCATACTCTAAAAGTACCTGCGTAAATCCTCCGGTACTGCTACCAATATCCAAAGCTCTCTTTCTACTTAGATCTAGTGGATAACTCTTTAAATATCCCAAAAGTTTACCTGAAGCTCTTGATACATACTGTTTTGTTTGAATCAATTCAATTTTCATACTCTCAGCAGTATCAAATGAAGGTTTTTTTATAATCTTGCCCTCAACCTTTACAAAACCACTCTTTATAGCTTCAATTGCCTGATTTCTACTATAGTAGTACCCATTATCTACCAAAAATTTATCAAGCCTCATTTAAATATCCTAAAGTGATCCACTATATGGTACTCTCTTAATACATCTTCTTCTTTTACTCCATAACCTACATTATGAATAATATATGGCTCACCATTTTTGTTTAATTTTTTTGAGCAAATACCTATATGATCCAAATTACTACCAGGTAGTTTCCATACTACTATATCCCCTGGCAAAAATTTATCTTTGACTCTATATCCTCTAGCTGATAGATAAGCTACTATATTTTTAACCCTTCTGTGATCAATATTTGGATCTGGTTTAATATTGTTATACAATCCTCTATATCTCTTTGGATGAGCCTTTTTATCATTATATATTCTTTGTTGTAAATCTACTCCTACACCTCTTAGAGCCCTTACAATAACATCTGTACAGACACCTTTGCTTTTATCTATATCACCCATTGGAAACTTTAGTTTTACATACTCAGGATTATATGTAACAGTTACACCAATTTGTTCTTTTGCAGAATCTATAAATCTATCTTTTGTTGAAGCAAAAAGAATAAGTGTAGTAATTAAAACAGATATAAAATATTTTCTCATAGCTTTTATAACTTAAGGAGACAAACCATATCTAATTTCATCCTCTATGATACAGTTTGCCTATTAAAGAGTTATTTTGTATCTTTCTTGTTTTTTTTGTATTTTTTCTCTTTTGAAGATCTCTTTTCTGAAGTTGTTTTAACTTTTTTTTCACTACCAGAATTACTTGTAGAAGAGCATTTTTTATTTTTTTCACCATTCTTAACAGCTTCTACTATTTTTTTACCAATACCTTTTACATTTAATAAGTCTTCAGCACTTTTAATTTTGTTTTTCTTTCTATAATCAATTATAGCCTGAGCTTTTTTTGCCCCAATACCTTTAATACACATCAATTCACTCTTTGAAGCTGTTTGTAAATTGATAGCAAAAAGTGCAGATACTCCAATAATCAATGATAATAAAATTTTTCTCATAAATATCCCTCCTACAATTAATTTAATATATTATAAATAAAACAATATAAAAATCAGGTTAGTAAACAATAAAAAAGATTATAGCTACTTTCCCACTCTTTGACTTGTTCCAAAATCCACCCCACCATTAAATAGTATCGGATCCTTCGCCGTCTTGTTGCCAGTAAAGGGATCGTACTCCCTGAAGCCAAAGTGAACCAGATTCGTATCTCTATCGTGCCTGGCGTAGGCTATGCAAGTGCATAGACGCCTCGCCGTGCGAAGCTACAAACTCCAAGCAGTTGGAGTTTGCTTGACGCTTCTCCCCGGCAAAGCCAAACACGATGTCGAGATTTCTGTTTGTCTCGTTTGTTATATTACCGAAGCTGTCGTAAGATATGGATTTGACTATATTACCGTCTCTATCGGTTATGTATCTTAGGCTTCCTATCTGGTCATAGTGCAGATAGTATCTTTTGCCGTCACTATCGACCATAGATACAGAGACTCTATCGTATGCGTATTCGAATCTCTGAATGAGATTGTAATCCTTTATACTTCATAATAACCAATCTACTCTTTATTATTACTAAAAAAGAAAACT
>JAMOSA010000217.1 GCA_027063325.1 Campylobacteraceae bacterium | reverse complement strand
TACTACAGACAGAGTAAAAGTTCCTGCAAAGTATGGAGTCAGATTCAAACCGGGAAAAATTTTAAAAGAGTCTATTCAATAACAGGAGTAGTTATGAAAAAATCTGTATTATCTATTCTGTTACTTACTACATACAGTTTAAATGCAATAGAGTACTCCAGCAGTTATCAAAATTGCTTAGATAACAGTGGTGGCTCTACAAGCTATATGGTAAAATGTAATAAGCAAGAGTTGAAATATCAAGACAAGCTTTTAAATAAATATTATAAACAGCTTATGAAATCACTTCCGGTAGCAAAACAAAAAGAGCTTAAAAGTACTCAACGGTTATGGATAAAGTATCGTGATGCAAATTGTGGTTTTTATGCAAATTTGACAGGTGGAACTATGGATATATTAAGTAGTAGCGGCTGTATGGTAGATATGACAGCACAAAGAGCAGAAGAGTTAAAAGAGATGTATGGTTCAATATAGAGTATCCACACCATAATAATGGTATGGATATAAAAATCTATGATGCTATAGCATTTTTCTTGTCTCTTTGAGCTCTTCTTCTGGCTGTTGGATCAAGATGCTTTTTGCGGATTCTGATATTTTGGGGAGTTACCTCTACCAATTCATCATCCTCTATCCACTCCATTGCCTGTTCGAGTGTAAGCTTTCTTGGTGGTACAAGCTTGATAGCATCATCAGCACCGGAACTTCTCATATTTGTAAGCTGTTTACCCTTTAGTGGATTTACTTCCAAATCACCAGGTCTTGCACTCTCACCTATTACCATACCATTATAGACTTTTGCCTGTGGCTCTATAAACAGAACTCCCCTGGCTTGTAGATTGTATAGTGAAAAGGCTACTGCTTCACCATTATCCATAGAGATTAATGCACCTTGAGTTCTACTCTCAACTACACCTACATATGGTCTATACTCCAAAAATGAGTGGTTTAATATACCCTCTCCTTTGGTATCAGTCAGAAATTCACTTCTAAAGCCTATCAACCCTTTTGCTGGTATCTCAAACTCTATTCTTACAGTACCATCTGGCATTGGTGTCATAGATGTCATCTCTGCTTTTCTTTTACCAAGTTTTTCTATAACTGTACCCT
This sequence comes from Campylobacteraceae bacterium, assembly GCA_027063325.1. GTDB lineage: Bacteria > Campylobacterota > Campylobacteria > Campylobacterales > Sulfurovaceae > Nitratifractor. Next base: position 6,660 of record JAMOSA010000217.1, on the reverse strand, counting down.
GAAACTCTTCTGGTACATCAATTACAAGGTGTTCAAAAGGCTCCATTTTGATCCCATCTACCTCTTTTATTACAACTTCAGGACGAGCCAAGAGAAACTCAAATCCCTCTCTTCTCATATTCTCAGCAAGTATTCCTATTTGCAACTCACCTCTACCTGATACTTTAAAACTGGCATCACCCAGTGGATCCATACGCATAGCGATATTTGTCTCCATCTCTTTTTCGAGTCTCTCTCTGATTTTGTTTGAAGTTACATGTTTACCCTCAGTACCAGCTAGTGGTCCATCATTTACACTAAAGATAACACTAAGTGTAGGCTCTTCTATATGGAGTGGATCTAGTGCTACAGGAGTATTTGGATCTGCTATGGTATCACCTACATCTATATCATTAAATCCGGCAATTGCTACAATATCACCAGCTTCTGCTTCATCTATATCGATTCTGTCCAATCCTTTGAAACCTATTAGTTTACTGATTCTGCTTTTGCTCTTTTCGCCGTCTGCTTTGATTAGAATAAACTCATCACCCTTTTTAACAACACCGTTAAATATTCTGGCTATTCCAATTCTTCCTACAAAATTATCATAATCCAGTGTAAATACCTGAGCTTGGGTAGGATTTTGGTTTGAACCCTCTGGATATGGCACATGTTCAATAATTGCTTCAAAAAGAGGTGTCAAATCCTTGTTCTCATCATCCAAATCCCACTTTGCATATCCATCTCTAGCAGCTGCATAGAGTACTGGAAACTCCAACTGCTCATCATTAGCATCAAGTGCTACCAGCAGATCAAATACCTCATCTACCACTCTTTCTGGATCTGCGGCTGGTTTGTCAATTTTGTTTACTACTACTATTGGCTTATGCCCCAATTCAATAGCTTTTTTTAGTACAAACTTTGTCTGAGGCATTACACCCTCTTGGGCATCTACCAAAAGCAGTACACTATCTACCATCTTTAGTACACGCTCAACTTCACCGCCAAAATCGGCATGTCCTGGAGTATCTATAATATTAATTTTGTGATCACCATATGTAATAGCTGTATTTTTGGAAAGAATTGTAATACCTCTTTCTTTTTCAATATCATTACTATCCATTGCTCTTTCATCAACCTCTTGATGCTGGGCAAATGTACCGCTTTGTTGTAATAATCCATCTACTAATGTTGTCTTACCGTGATCGACATGGGCAATAACGGCTATATTTTTGATTTTTTGCATTCTCTTGATTTTCCCAAATTGTAGTTGTTTGCAGTCGCTTGTTGCGAAACCGGGCATATTATATCCAAATTTAGCTTCATATATCATCAGTGCAAATTTATACCATACACTTCATGATAACTCTTCATGGCATATCTATCTGTCATTGAAGCTATATAATCAGCTACTACCCTATGCTGACTTCTATATTCAAGTGCCTCTATCATAGATTGTGGCATTAGAGTATAATCTTCATTGAATGCTCTATATAAAGCTCTGACACACTCTTTTCCAGCATGCATCTTTCTAACTATTTTTTGGTGTAAATATAACTTTTGTCTCAATAGTTTTTTTAACATTTTCAACTCTTTGGCTATTGTTGTAGAGAAAGAGACAGCAACAGGCTCTGTAGCTTCTATTTGACTACATAGAGGTTTATTATTTTTTAACTCTTTTGAATTTTGTTTTGAATTATTTATAAGATCTTCAACCAGTATCTTTATAAGTGCTGCTACAAATCTGTGTCTATAGAGTTTACCATCACTTCTGCTTACTCCCTCTTTGCTTACCATATAATCTACCCTCTTTGATAAAGGAGAACTAAGCAGTGTATCAAAATCTATGAGTTGATACTTGATTCCATCATCTATATCATGACTTGTATATGCTATCTCATCAGCACAATCTACAACCATAGCCTCAAGTGATGGATGATAATCCATATGAAAATAGTCTCTTACAATATCTGGAATAAATGGTTTATCATATGGATAAGAGTGTTTTAAAACTCCCTCAAGTGTAGCATAGGTCAAATTTAATCCATCAAAATTTTTGTATCTCTTCTCAAGTAGTGTAAGTACTCTAAATGATTGATAGTTATGCTCAAAACCATTCTTAACTCCACTCTTTTTGAGTAAATCATCAAGCACATCTCCACCAACATGACCAAATGGAGTATGACCCAGATCATGTGATAAAGCTATTGCTTCAGCAAGTGTTACATTTAATCCCAAATAGTTTGCAATAGTTCTTGCTATTTGGCTTACTTCAAGAGAGTGAGTTAATCTAGTACGAAAGTAATCCCCTTCATGATTTAGAAAAACCTGGGTTTTATACTCTAATCTTCTAAAGGAACCACAATGTATTATCCTGTCTCTGTCTCTGGAGAATGGATCTCTAAAATCCTCTTCAAAAGGATAGAATCTCTTATATACATCAACCATAACTACAGCTCCAATAATATTACTTTGATATAATTGTAGCATTTATAAAAAAGTAGGAGTCTTTATGGATATCAAACTGCTACACTATACGCCACTTGAAGTATGCTCTATGGCAATTCGTACCTGTTGGCAAAGTTTCGATAAAAGTGATAATGGCGGAGAGAGAGACAAAGCATTAATAGACAGAGTTGGTAACAAATACAAACACTCAAGTACCCTGGAGCATCTTGTATATACATTTTATATCAAAGGTATCAGTAGAGCCTGTTTACAAGAGTTAGCAAGACATAGAATGGCATCTTTGAGTGTAAAGAGTACTAGATATACACTAAAAGAGTTAAAAGATACTAAACCATTTGATACAAATGATTTTGAGAGTGCCAGTAGATTTTTGGTACTTACTAGAGATAGTCAAGTAAACAGAGCTTCTATAAAGGCTTTAAATGAATTGCAAAGTCTCCTAAAGAGTGGAATCAGTAATGATTTGGCAAAATATGCACTTCCTGAGAGTTACAAAACAGAACTTACTTGGACAATCAATGCTAGAAGTCTGCAAAACTTTTTATCTCTAAGGAGTACAAAAGAGGCTCTTTGGGAGATAAGAGATTTGGCAGGAAAGATATATAGTAATCTTCCAAAAGATCATAAATATCTATTTGAAGAGTATATTAAAAATAAGGAAGAGTAGGTGAAAAAGATACTTATACTCTTTGTATCTACAATACTCTTTTTATATGCTTCACAAGAAGATATATCAAAAGAGATTGTAAATACAATCAATAATAAACTCTCAAGCTACTTTAAAAGTAGTATATCAAACCTCTATCAGTGCAACAACAATAGACCATTTTGGGTAGGAGAAGAAAACAGCAACAGATTTTTTTTACTTCTTGGAGCTTTGGATAATCCTCTGTACAACTACAAAAACAAAAACTTCAACAGGAATGAGATAAAAGAGTTATCTTTTAGAATAGACAGTGGTTCAATTCCGCAAAGTATGATACCAGTAGCCAAAGCAAGACTTGATGTAATGATGAGTGATGCTTTGATGCAGTTACTCTACTTTATGAGAGTTGGTGATGTTGACTGGAAACTGGTACAAAAAAAACTGAATGATTTAAAATCAAAACAGGATATTCATGCAGTATGGGATATACACCCAAAACCAATGCCATCTTCAGAGAAATTGTGCAAGGTTATAAACAGTGGGAAATTAAGAACATTCCTAAAAGAGCAGTTACCATTAGAAGATAGATACCGAAATCTTGTAGCAATGCTAAAAAAGTACTCACATATGCCAGATTTTCCAAAACTTCATGAGGGGCGTAGATTAAAGCTTGGTAGTAGCGATAGTAGAATATCTTCTATCAAAAGAAGATTGAAATTCTTTGGTGATTATCCAAAAAATGCAGGAATAAACAACTATTTTGACAAAAATCTACTAAAGGCTGTACGATCATTTAGAGATAGGTTCAAACTACCTCCCGATGATACTATAGACAATAAAATGATACACTATCTAAATATGAACAAATATAAGTATGTAAAAAAAATACTTATAAACCTGGATAAAATCAAGCTGTATCCACACTCTTTTGAGCCTACATATGTAGAGGTAAATGTACCTGAGTATATGATGAGATTTTATAGTAGTGGCAAAGTTGTATTTAAAAGTGATGTAGTTGTAGGTAGGATTGATAGACCAACCCCCATATTTAGTAGCAAACTGAGATATATGGTACTAAATCCAACATGGACAATACCGGATAATTTGGTAAAAAGAGATCTTATACCTATGCTGAAAAAACATCCAAGTTATTTACAGGAGCATAATATTCATATATTTGACTCTTACAAAAAAAATGCAAAAGAGGTAGAGGTTGATTTACAAAAACTCTTTACCTATGAACACTTAAAAGATCCAATACCATACAGGTTTGTACAGTATCCCAGCAGTAAAAATGCACTTGGTAGAGTCAAATTTATGTTTCCAAACAGATACTCTGTATATCTACATGATACAGATAACAAGAGTTTGTTCAAGTATAGATACAGGGTATTTAGCTCAGGTTGTATGAGAGTAAAAAAACCGTTTGATTTTATGAATTTGCTACTAAAATATGCCAAAGGCAACTATACCCAAAGTAAAATAGATGAGATATTTGAGAGTAACAAGCCTACAACAATACACTTCAAAAAACCAATCCCAGTGCATATTGTCTATTTTACAGTAAGAAAAGAGGGTAAAAAAGAGTACTTTTTATATGACATATATTTGCATGATGAAATTATTTGGGAATCAACAGAGGGTAGAAAAAAAGCTACATTTATAGTACCAAAAAATAGACTCAATCCACTAAGAAAACAGAAAAAAAAGAGGACTTCTATATTTATCAGATAAATAACTGATATTAAAAATACAATTTTAATTCTTTTTTTACTTTAAAATCTTTTGTTCAAGAGACAAAAAACTCTAAACCAAAAGATTTTAAGGTACATAAGGTCAGTTATCAATCAAATTTTTATAAAAACCTATTTAATTAAAGTACCAAAATATATGTTAATTAGGAGTAAATTAGTCCTAATTAAATAGTGTTTTTAGAGTGCTTTTTGCTACAAATTGGTTAATTTTTGTTACAAAAATAACTTTTTAATTATATCTGTATCAAATTACTATAATAATTTATCCAAAATTGCATATAATTAACCGTTTCAAATTTCATAAAAGGATGAAGAATGAGCGATAGAAGAAAATTCTTTGGTAGAGCTCTTGGTGCCTTTGCAGGTCTTGGTGCTTTAGGTGCTTTATATGCTGCAAAACGCACTTGGGATCCATTGCCAAGTGTTTCTGCAGCAGGTTTTACTACAGTTGACTTGAGTCAAGCTCAAGATAATGTTCTCTACACTGAAATGTGGAGAGGTAAACCTGTTTTTATACTTAAAGTATCTAAAAGCGATAAAGCATATAGTGATAAAAGGCTTATTAATGTAGGCGGAGATAAGTTTTTTATTGCTATTGGTTTATGTACACACTTAGGATGTATCCCTGAATATTTTCCAGACGAACACAAGTTTATCTGTGCTTGTCATGGTGGTCAATTCGATGCTGCTGGTGAAGTATTAAAAGCTCCACCACCAAGTCCATTGGTAATCCCACCATTTAAAATAGATGGTAAAAAAGTTGTCCTTGGTGAAGAGGGACCTGAGTATAAAAAACTCAAAGATGCCGGATTAGTGGCGTAAGGAGAGAGTATGGCACATTTTGATCCTAATGCAAAACCATTTTCACATAAATGGTTAGATGAAAGATTAGCTATTGATACTCTACAAAGAGTATTATCAACAGAGTATTGGATTCCAAAAAATATCAACTTCTTGTGGGCTATGGGTATGATCCTAGCAGCTACATTTGGAATACTTCTTATTAGTGGTATTTTTCTACTTATGTATTATCTGCCAGATACCAGTAAAGCTTTTGATAGTGTAAACTACACTATTATGAGTGAAGTTGGTTATGGTTGGTTATGGAGACATATGCATGGAGTTGCAGCTTCGGTTGTATTTTTGATTATCTATATCCATATGTTTGTAGGAATCTACTATGGCTCATACAAAAGAGGAAGAGAGCTTATCTGGATTAGTGGTATGCTTTTGTTTGTATCTTTTTCAGCTGAAGCATTCTCTGGATATATGCTACCTTGGGGACAGATGAGCTACTGGGCTGGTATGGTTATTACAAACCTATTTAGTATGGGTTCACTTGAGTTTAATAGCTTGGTTGAGTGGATTCGTGGTGACTATGTACCAGGACAAGCATTCCTTGGAAGATTCTTTATGCTTCATGTACTCTTAATGCCTCTTATTATTATGGCTTTGATTGTACTACACTTTGGTACTCTAAGAATACCTCATGTAAATAATCAAGATGGCGAAGAAATTGACTTTGAAGTAGAAGCTCAGAAGTGGAAAGCTGGAGATAGAAAAGGTTCTAAAGTTATTCCATTTAATCCAGTATTCCTAAGTAAAGATATATTTGTAATGGGTGTTTATTTCATACTATATTTCTATTTGGTATTCTATCACTTTGAATTTGCAATGGATCCAGTTAACTTTGACCCAGCAGATCCACTAAAAACACCACCACACATCTATCCAGAGTGGTACTTCCTATGGAGTTATGAGATTCTAAGACCATTCCCTAAAGATCCAGGATTAATAGCATTTGCTTTT
>JAMOSA010000216.1 GCA_027063325.1 Campylobacteraceae bacterium | reverse complement strand
GAAGTCCAAATGTAGCACCAGCTAGTAGAAGAAAACCATTTAGATGTTGGTTCTGGATACTGTTAGTTGATATGATTGTACTTACAATTATGGGTAAATTGCCTCCAGTAGGCATCTATACAACAATTGGTACAGTAGCAGCATGGGTATTTATCTTGCTATGGGTTGCACTGCCATTTGTAACTAAAATGGAAAAACCGATAAGGGGGCAAAAGTAATGAAAAAATCAAAAGAGTTAAAGATTTTAGCAGTTGTTGCATTCTTTACGCTTGTAACTTATTGGGGAGTTGAGCCATATGCTCACTCTGTAATGCATAAGCATGTAGAGTTTAAAGACTTCAAATATGAAGATCTAAAACCAATCAAGGCAAAAGGAAATGCCGAAAATGGTAAAGCTTTAGCTGCAGCTTGTATAGGGTGTCACTCTATCGAGTCTCAAAATATGCCAGCACCTATGGATCCTGTAACAGCTAGTGCAACATATGGTGTAAATCCACCAGATTTGAGCAATATAGCTGCTATTTATGATGAGAAGTATCTAGCAAATTTCTTGAAAAACCCTGTTCATGCTGCTATGGTTGAACATAAGTTCAAAAATGGGAAAGTATATCCAATGCCACCAATGGCAATGGATGATCAAAGTGCAGCTGATTTAGTAGCATACTTTAAATCTATCGCACCAAAAGAGATTACTCCAAAAGAAGCGTATGAGAGTGCTTGTGGTAGATGTCATGAGATGAGATATGCTAAGTGGACTCAAATTGGTGAAGTTCCAAAAACCAAAAAGGATATCAAAACTGGTATGGATCCAGAATATCTTAAGTTTGAGCAAAAACTTGCCCAATATAAGTCTAATCTTGTAAAATATATGGGTAAGCTTCCGCCTGATCTATCAATTATTGTTAGAGCAAGAAGTGAGCATTTCTTAAAGACTTTTATAGAAGATCCTCAAGCTCAACTTCCAGGAACTGCAATGCCTAGAGTTGGTCTAAATAAAGAGGGTTATGAGTTAGTTTACAAAAGACTTGAAGAAGTTGGTGATCCTAGTAAGCCAAAAAGAGAAGCTGTTGGTCCTTGGGTACTTGGATATATGTTTATATTCACATTCCTAGCTTACCTATGGTACAAAGCTCAGTGGAAAGGTCTAAAAGACGACTAATATACTAATATAATACAAAGCACCCTTGTGGGTGTTTTGTCTTCAAGATATTTTCAAACAACAATCTAAAAAATCTTTTAGTTTAAAACCTATCAATTTACCTATACAAAATCAAAAGAGTCTATATTTATTGTAAATGAAAGAAACATAAGATTGCAAACCTTTAGCTTTGAGTATTGAATAATAAAATTACATCTGCATAACATTACTTTTAATCTTTTTATACTACTCTACAGTTACAATAGAAATCTTCTCAAATCCCTTTCTTTTTAGAATATCTATAATTGTTACAAATTTTTGAAATTGACTCTTTTGGTCTGCATTTAGTGTAATCAAATCTTTTTTAGGATCCAAATTTGCCAATCTTTTTTTGATCTCTTCAATAGAGATTTTATCCTTTTTCCAAAAATACTCTCCCTTTTTATCTATAGTAATTTGAATACTTTTTGGTGGGATTTTACTACTGCTTCCTGACTTTGGCAAATCTATAGGTACTTCATTTTTGGTAATAAAGGTAGCAGTAGCCAATACAATAACCAAAAGTACCAATACTATATCAATAAATGGTACTACATTTATTTGGTCAAATCTTCGTCTTCTCATCTGTTGTGTCTATCCTG
>JAMOSA010000215.1 GCA_027063325.1 Campylobacteraceae bacterium | reverse complement strand
GTCTCTATAAACTTTTCACTACTAATAAAAAATCCTCCACTCCCCATTGCTGGGTCATATACTCTACCTTTAAAAGGTTGAATTAGTTCAATTATTAAATTAACTATACTTTTTGGTGTATAAAATTGCCCTCCACCTTTGCCTTCTGCTAATGCAAATTTACCTAAAAAATATTCATACACATGCCCTAAAATATCTTTTGCATTTAAATTTTGATGTTCAAATGGTATTGTTGAGATTAAATCCACTAAATCAGCAAGTTTTGAAGCCTCTATTTGTAATTTTGCATAATCTTTGTTTAATACCCCTTTTAGTTTTGGATTTTCTTTTTCTATCGCTTCAAGTGCATCATCTATTAGTTTTCCTGCACTTTTAAACTCTCTGCTATCAGGAAGTTTTGCTCCTATTGTTAGTCTGATATTTTCTTGAATATATCGCCATCTTGCAATTTCTGGCACCCAAAACACATTTTTTTCAGTGTAATAATCCCTAATTTCAAGTTCTTCTTTTATAAGTTCTTCATCACCAAGATATAATTCACTTTCACTATTTCTAAATTCATTTTCAAGCTCTTTTCTTCTCACATCAAATGAATCTGATACATATTTTAAAAATATAAGCCCTAAAACTACATGCTTATAAACTGCAGCATCCAAAGATGAGCGAAGTTTATCAGCACTTTTCCATAATTTTTTTTCTAAATTCGCTAAAAATTGTTTTTCCATAATATCCCTTTTGTTTCTATCAATTATATCAAATAAAACTCAGGGTTAATTTTTATCTTGATTGAAGATACAAGAGGTTAAGTAGTGTGAATAGATTATAAATATTTTTAGAATAAAAAAGAGATTTTTAAAGATTAGTGAGTGGTGCGGATGAGAGGAGTCGAACCTCCACACCTTACGGCACCAGATCCTAAATCTGGCGTGTCTACCAATTCCACCACATCCGCATATAAAAGGTGGTACGCCCGTCAGGATTCGAACCTGAGACCGCTCGCTTAGAAGGCGAGTGCTCTATCCAGCTGAGCTACGGACGCATAAACTAAACATTATTATATCGCATATCACTTTAAATGTAAAGTGGTACGCCAGAGAGGAGTCGAACCCCTAGCCCTCAGATCCGAAGTCTGATGCTCTATCCAATTGAGCTACTGGCGCAAATATATCACCTACACTCAAATGGGGTGGATAATGGGATTCGAACCCACGGCCCCCAGAGCCACAATCTGGTGCTCTAACCAACTGAGCTATATCCACCAACTATTAAAATTTTGTTATCAAAAATGGTCGGAGTGAAAGGACTCGAACCTTCGACCCCCTGCTCCCAAAGCAGGTGCGCTACCAGACTGCGCTACACTCCGTTCAAGTTGGAGTGCAATTATATTAAAATGACAAATGATTGTCAAGAGCTTTTGTAGCATTTTTGCAAAAAAACTAACTTTTTATTGAAAAAGTACTGTTTGAATCTATTTTGTATATCCAAACTCCAATAAATCCAAGAGTAGCTCCAAGTAGCCAACCAGCCAATACATCACTGCACCAGTGTACATTTAGATATACTCTGCTTAATCCAATAGTTATAAACCAGATAGAAGAGAGGAGGATAAACAGAAGCTTTATTTTTGAGTTTTTGAGAGTAGATACAGCTATTAGATATATAGCAAATGATACCCCCATAGCAGTAGTTGCATGCCACGAAGGAAAAGAGGAGCTACTAAAATCCAATAGTCTGTTATCTGGTCTTGCTCTGTTAACCAAAGCTTTAACTATTGAAGCACTAATGGCACTACCTACTATTGATATCCAAATAGATACTATTAATCTTTTGTATTTTCTGTATATAAAAGTTATGATTAGTACAAATATCAATACAACCGGTGGATTGTTTAGTGTAGATATTTTAGTAATTATAGAGTTGAGTTCTATAGAGTGTAGGGTAGTTGATAGATGGTTACACCAAATATCTATACTGTTGTAGTATCCATTTTTATACAAAATATAGATAGCAACAAAGAGTATAAAAGATGCTAAAAATGACCAGATTCTACCCACTTTTACCCTTTTGATGTCTTGCTCTAAGCTCTCTTTTTAAAACTTTGCCTGTTGCATTTTTTGGTAATTCTTCAATTACATATATAGCTTTTGGTACTTTATAGTCTGCCAAAATCTCTTTGAGATACTTTTTTAATCCAACAGTATCAATACTCTCTCCCTCTTCTGGTTCAAGATAAGCTATTGGTACCTCTCCGCTTTTATCATCTGGTATGCCAATTACAGCACTCTGTTTTACTCCTGGAAATACATCTATATTTGATTCTATCTCTTTTGGATATACATTGATACCTTTTGTAATAATTAAATCTTTTTTTCTATCAACGATAAATAGATAACCATCACTATCAAGATAACCCAAATCACCTGTGAGTAAGCACCCATCTCTTATAGCCTCTTTGGTAGCTTCAAGACGGCGGTAGTAACCTTTCATTACATTATCACCACAAATAACAATTTCACCAATTTCACCTTGTGGCAACTCTTTATAATTGTCATCTACTATCTTTATGTTATATCCTGGCATTGCTGGACCAACCGAGCCTATTTTTTGTTTATGCAAAGGATTTATACAAGCTGCTGGTGAACTCTCACTAAGCCCATACCCCTCAAGCATTGCTGTTTTTTTGAATTTATCTTGCATTGCTTTTAGTACACTCTCTTGCAGTGGTGCTGCACCTGAGACAAATATGCGTATTTTGTGAAACCACATAAAATACCAAGGGAGTTTTGCTTTGCTCAAGGCTCTATATACATCTGGTACACCAAAAAAGAGTGTAACTCTTTTAAGTAATGTCTGTTTGAATATATTGCTAAATGGTCTAATTGATTCTATTATTACAATACTGCCTCCAGCATACAGCAGTAGCATCATTCCAATAGAGAATGTAAATGAGTGAAACATAGGTAAAAATATTATAGATCTATCTTTTGGATTTATATTAAACAAAATTGTAGCTGAAGCTGCATTTGAGAATATATTTTTGTATGTTAGCATAGCCCCTTTTGGATTGCCAGTAGTACCTGATGTATAAAAAAATACTGCCAAATCCTCAAGTTCTCTTTGGATATTTATAGTTTTGTTTTCTGTCAGGATAGCTTTATCAAATGATATGTGCATAGAGCCACTTTTTATATCTTTACCCTCCCATACTATACTATCACAACTCTCTGGAGCAATTGAGTTTAATACTATATCTTTGTATTGGCTTGAAGCTACCAATACTTTGGCATCTGAATCTTCTAGGATATAACTAAGTTCTTCAGATTTTAAAAATGTATTTACAGGTACTGTAATGGCACCAACTTTGGATATGGCAAATACAGATACTACATACTCTAGTGAATTTCTCAAAAATAGAGCAACCTTATCTTCTGGTTTTATATCTATGGATACAAGATAATTGGCAAAAGAGTCACAAAGATTTAGTAACTCTTTGTAAGTGTAACTCCTTTTGCCTATAAATAGAGCCTTTTTATCGCCTTTGGTTGTAGCATGATATTTGAGTAGTTCATAAAAGTTTTTGTATGGATATTCAAGCTTCATAAGTACCCCTTATGTGCGATACTCTGCATTGATTTTGACATACTCATAACTCAAATCACACCCATAAGCGGTATATGAACCCTCTCCCAAGCCCAAATCACATCTTACTTTGAAGCTCTCTTGCTTCATTATCTTGTATGCTTCTTCTTCTCTTTTGGGATCTAACTCTTTGTGGTTTTTATCATAAATGATTAAATCATCATACCATATAGAGAGTTTCTCCTCATCACACTCTATACCACTGGCTCCAATGGTAGATGCTATTCTTCCCCAGTTTGGATCTTCTCCAAATAGAGCAGTCTTAACTAGTAAAGAGTTGCTTAGAGCTGTGGCAGCTTTTTTGGCATCTTCATCACTCAAGGCTCCTTTTACCTCAAATGCTACTACTTTATTTGCCCCCTCTCCATCTCTTAGGATTTGCATTGCAAGTTCAAATGTGAGTCTATTTAGTGCTTCTTTAAAAGCCTCTTTGTTATACACACCGCTTTTACCGTTTGCCATTAAAAATATACTGTCATTTGTTGATGTATCACCATCTACACTGATTTTGTTAAATGATTGTTCAGTAGCCTCTTTGAGTAGTGGTAACATATCCTCTTTTGGTATAGAAGCATCTGTTGCAATAAAACATAACATTGTTGCCATAGATGGATTTATCATACCAGCACCTTTGGCAACTCCTGCTATAAAAAAGCTGGAATTATCTTCTAATTTGACTTCAAAACATAACTCTTTTTTGAAACTATCTGTTGTCATTATGGATTTTGCAAAAGCATCCGAGTTTTTTGCATTCCAGTCAAACTTTGCAAATGCTGATAAAATTTTTGGTACTGGTAATCTATATCCTATTACTCCTGTAGAACTCATAATAGGATTTTTGGCATCAACCTCTTGAGGTAATTGAGCCAAAATTGTCTCAATATCTTCAACTCCTTTTTCACCTGTCATGGCATTTGCATTTTTTGCATTGGTAAGTATAAAATTACCTACAAAACTATTGCCATACTGCAAGGCATGTCTTAATGGAGCAGCTTTGAATCTGTTTGAAGTAAACAAAGAGGCTATATGACAAGGCATTTGGGATCGTATGAACCCTACATCGCCTTGTTCACTGTTTGGTCTAAGACCTACATTAACCCCGTCACAGTAAAATCCCTCTACATTGGATATGCCACCTTTTAGTGAAAAAATAGTGTACATAGGTAACCCCTTTTGTAAATAGTTATGATGATTATACCTTTGCAGGTTGAAAAAATGGTGTAAATAGTAGCAAATTGTAGAATAATCTGACCCTATATCAACTATAGAGTCAAATTAGGAAGGTAAGTTATGCTATCTCTGCCTCAGCAGCTTTTTTTCTCATAGTTCTTAGAGTAGAAGCAGCAACTTTAATCTTTTTGCGTGTTCCATCCTCTAGTGTTACTCTTACTGTACGAAGATTAGGAAGCTGACGCTTCTTTGTCTTGTTGTGAGCATGAGAAACATTATAACCTACCAAAGGTCCTTTGCCTGTTACTTGACATTTTCTTGACATAATCATAGCCTTTGAAGTAAAAATTTATCTAATATACAGATGATTAAATATATCTGCGTTAGAGAGTCGGAGCATTCTATAAAAAAAATACTTAATATATCTTTATTTTGAGTAAAAATTTGTACCAATTTGCATAATATATTACAAATTAGTACTGATGTTAAACAAAACTATCTTAAAACTCCCTATTTTTAAATAAAATCAATCAACTATAAAAATATAGCACTCATATATCCAACTACTCTACTGCTATCTCCACTGGTATCTGCACTTGTTCTATAATCCAAAACTTTACTCTTTAATCCCATCTTTTTTGCTACTGCAATGATAGCTTCTACTCCTATCTTTCCACACGCTTCACACCCTCTTTGAAGTATTGATATATCCTCTTTTGCTACTCCTGCTAAACAGATGGTATCTAACTCTTTAGCCTCTTTGAGGGTATAGAAGTGGCTTAAATCTGTACTGATGACTACTGCTGTATCTTTTTGATTCAAGGCATCTTCTATAAGAGGTATCAATGTTTGGTAATTTATCTTGCCATATATATACTCTACCACTTTTGCATTTGGCAGGTAGTGTTTGATAAATGGCATTTGTGTCTCTGTGCTATGCTCTTTGTAGTGAGCCTCTTTGATATAGATCAGATTATATTTTTTTGCCATTAGATGAGAGTATTGTGTATCTATCTCAAGAGTGTTACATGGAGTCTCATACTCATCTGCCAATGATACACTAACCCCTTCAAAATATACATGGTGGCTAGGTCCAATAACTACTACTCTTTTGGGATCACTGTTTTTTAGCAATCTATGAGCTATATTGGCAGTAAATCCACTGTATATATAACCTGCATGTGGGGATATTATAGCTTTTGGTTTGTATTGTAGTATGCTTTTGTCTTTAATGGCACTGTCTAAAATCTTATTGAATCTATCTATCATACTCTCTATCTCTTTACAACTGTTTGGATAAAATAATCCTTTGTTACCTGCATCTCTTATCATTTTTTCTCCTTTATGACCAAACTCCCTCTATCTCTTTGCCACAAGTTGGGCAACAACCATTTTTTATTTTGTTTGATACTACCATATACCCTTTTCGTGTAATTAGATTTTCACTACATGCTGGACATTTTGTAACAGCATCTATTGCTACATTACCCATATAGATATATGCCAATCCATGCTCTTTGCCTATCTTTGCAGCATGAGTTAGAGTTTTGATACTAGTAGCAGACCAATCACTCATTTTATAGTTTGGGTGAAATGCACTGATATGCCATGGGGTATATGGATCAAGTTCTTGGGCTATAAATGAAGCTATTGAGTGAATCTCTTCTTGGGTATCATTAACTCCAGGTACTATCAGTGTAGTAACTTCCAGCCAAAAACCAAGCTTTTTGATTAGTCTTAGTGTATCTAAAACACCATCTAGTGAACCCTTTAGATGTTTTTTGTAATATTCTGGGTTGAAGCTTTTTAGATCTATATTGAATGCATCAATTACTCCTTGCATATCATATAGTACTTCTTTGGATTCAAATCCGTTACTGACAAATATATTTTTGATCTTTTCTCTTCTGGCTAATTTGGCTGTATCTCTTGCAAATGGATAGAATATTGTAGGCTCATTATATGTATATGCAATAGTTTGGCAATTGTGATGTATAGTAGCTGCTACTAATTGAGATGGCGTTATATGTGTAGAGTTATCTGTAATTGTTGTTTGTGATATTCTCCAGTTTTGACAAAATGGACATTTAAAGTTACATCCCACTGTACCAATTGACAAAGCAGTGGTACCGGGTAGAAAGTGATAGAGGGGTTTTTTCTCTATTGGATCTATATTTAGTGCAGCGGCTTTACCATATACTAAAGTTTGTAGTCTGCCACCACTGTTTTTATTGACTCCACATATTCCAGTTTGACCCTCTTTGAGTTTGCAGTAGTGTCTGCACAGTGTACATACTATTCTATCGCCCTCTCTTTTATAAAAGTTACTAAACCCCTCTTGCATAATCTACTCCTCTATCTTGTTGGCTCTATATCTGTAAATTACGGGGTGAGCTTCTAAGCAGTTTGACGGTAATCCTGCTTTTTGACAAAGGCTTGAGAAAAATAGTTCAAATGTAGGCAGTTGTTCCCAAACCGATGGCAGATATGTAGCCTGGTGATTACCAAGTCTAAGTACAATTCCATCTACATTTGGAATAACCTTTGCTTTCAAGTCTGTTATATTTGTATATTGTATCTCTTGTGGTGGAGTAAGCAGAGATAACTCTATTGATACATCTTTGTACTCATCTGGTTTTAGTGGATTGAATCTGGGATCACTAAATGCTGCTGCTTTTGCATTATATATCAAATCATCAATTAGTGGTCTATGAGCAATAATTGAACCTATACAACCTCTTAGATGATTTTGTTTATTGAGTGTAACAAATACAGCCCCATTTTCTAATAACTCAGGATATTTAGCTACAAGAGCATCTCTATCTATTAATTTTTTACCAGTTAATTCCTCTTCTATTGCTTTTCTTGCAATATCCAAAAGTACTCTTTTATCCATTTTGCCCCTCCTTAAAAGTTACTGTTTGTAGTAATTATACATCAATACAAAAAGGAGGAGTAGTACTTATGTAGCACTCTTAATTAATTCTTCTGCCCCATTTGAATCTTGAACGATAAAATGGTCTGTTTAGAGATGTAATTACAACTCTGTGTCTTGCACTACTTGCATGAATAAATTTATTGTTACCTATATAGATTCCTACATGGTTTACATATCCTCTTCTTCTTCTTGAAGTATCAAAGAATATCAAATCTCCTGGTTTTAGATTTTTTCTGCTTACATACTTGCCGTAATATGCCTGTTTTCTTGATACTCTTGGTATCTTTACACCCTTGCTTTTTCGCATTACATACTGAGTAAATCCAGAGCAGTCAAATTTGTTTGGTCCCTCTGCTCCCCATACATATCTTTTACCAAGATACTTTTTGGCTTCTCTTATTACAGAGTGAGAACCTTTGTAAGAAGAGTTTCTGCCACTTAACATAGCGATAGCTTTTTGTATTCTTTTGTCATTTTTTCTTTTGGAGTTTCTTCTCTTTTTGGATTTGGAGGCTACTTTTACCTTTTTGGTTTTAGTTTTTTGGGCAACTTTTGTCTTTTTGGATTTTTTGGTATTTTTTGCAATACTCTTTTTACTCTTTTTTGAAGCTACTCTTACTTTCTCTTGTACTTCAATTGGTTTTGATACCTTCAAAATCATACCGGTATGAATAACATCTTTTTTGCTCATACCGTTTAGTTTTCTAATCTCAGATAGAGACAATTTGTTTCTTTTGGCTATCTTCCAGAGTGTATCACCCTTTTTTACCTTGTATGTTTTTGATTTATATACCTTTTTCTTGGCTACTGCTACTTTGGTTTTTACAGGTATCTTTTTGCTTATTACTACCTTTTCAACTCCTACTTTTAAAACCATACCGGTATGAATAACATCTTTTTTACTCATACCATTTAGTTTTCTCAACTCTTTTAAAGATATTTTATTGTTTTTGGCTATCTGCCACAGAGTATCACCATGCTTTACTGTATGAGTTTTTGTTTTTGTAACTGTCTCTTTGACAATTTTGTATTTTTTACTCTTTGAAGTACTCTTTTTGCTATTGAGATCTTTTTGGGTTTTACTGCTTTTTGCAACTTTTGTTTTTGTAATTTTCTTCTCTTCTTCTCTCTTTTCCTCTTTTTTTGCAACCTTTGTTGTCTCTTTCTTTCGGTATGTTGTAGCAGGAAGTATCAGCTTGTCTCCTGCTTTGATCATATATGTAGTGCCTATATTGTTGAGTTTCATCAAAGCTTTTAAGGTGGTGTGATACTTTAGTGCAATACCAAACAGTGTCTCTCCGACATCAACAATATGTACTCTTGGAGTGGTCTCTTTCTGGGTACTCTTTTGCTCTTTTGTTTTGGCAATTTTATCCTTTTTTACAACTTTTTTTACACTCTTTGATGCTGTTTTTGTCTTGGTTTTAGCTGTTTTTTGAATACTTTTGCTCTTTTGTTCTTTTGATACAGTTTTGTTTGGCATATATGTATCTACTGGCACTTTTAGCATCTGTCCTATGTGTATAGTGTCATCTATACTCATATTATTGGCCTGTAGTACCTCTTTTACTGTTGTATGATGCTTCTTGGCTACTATGTAGAGTGTATCACCGCTTACTACTTTGTAGTCAACTATTTTTGGTTTTGAAGTTTTACTTGCTGTCTTTGTTTTTTTGTGAGTACTCTTTTGCTCTTTTGGTTTTGCAACTTTTTTTACACTCTTTGATGCTGTTTTTGTCTTTGTTTTGTCTGTTTTTTTTGAAGCTGTTTTTTGAATACTTTTGCTCTTTTGCTCTTTTGATACAGTTTTGTTTGGCATATATGTATCTACTGGCACGTTTAGCATCTGTCCTATGTGTATAGTATCATCTATACTCATATTATTTGCATCAAGTACCTCTTTTACTGTTGTATGGTGTTTTTTGGCTACTATGTAGAGTGTATCACCGCTTACTACTTTGTAATCAACTATTTTTGGTTTTGAAATTTTACTTACTGTTTTGGTTTTTTTGTGAGTACTCTTTTGCTCTTTTGTTTTAGCAACTTTATCCTCTTTTGCAACTTTTTTTACACTTTTTGATTTGGTTTTGTTTTTTGATGCTACCTTCTTTTTATTACTATTACTACTCTTTTGCTCTTTTAAGGTAGTTTTGTTTGGCATATATGTATCTACTGGTACCTTTAGCATCTGTCCTATGTGTATAG
>JAMOSA010000214.1 GCA_027063325.1 Campylobacteraceae bacterium | reverse complement strand
CCCCCTCTTTGTTTCATGGAGAGGGATTTGAGTTTGCAGAGCTTAGAGAGTATGTATATGGTGATGATGTCAGAAAGATAGATTGGAAGACAACAGCAAAGCTTGGTAAACCATTTGTAAAGATATATCATGAAGAGCGAGAATTGAATGTAGTAGTAGCTACTATGTTGCATGGTGCTACATACTTTGGTATAGATAGACCAAAGAGTGAAGTAATATCAGAACTTGTTGCGATTTTGGGGTTTTCGGCTGTATCAAATGGTGATAGATTTAGCCACTCTATATATGCAGATAAACTATATCATTTTAGTAAACCAAGTAAAAAGTTTTTTGCAGTTACTAGTGAGGTAGAAAAGAGTCTGGCATTTGAACCTCTTGGTAAAAGAGGTGATTTTGGAGGTTGGTTTGATACTCTATACAGAAGAGTCAAAAAGAAGTCTCTACTCTTTTTGGTATCTGATTTTATAGGTGATATAGATATGAGACTTCTTAGCAGAAAACATGATGTTTTTGCTGTAATTGTAAGAGATAGATTTGAAGAGTCTCCAAGAGCTATGGGGTATTTAAGACTTGTTGATATGGAGAGTGGAGTTGATTATGAGGGTGATATAAATGAGTCTATGATCAAAAGATACAAAAGTGCAATAAAAGAAAATGACAAAAATTTATATAAACATTTTCGTGAAAATGGTATTAGGTATGCAAAGGTTTATACAAATGAAGATCCATTTATTCAACTCTTAAAGAGGTTAAGATGAATCCAAATATAAATGTAGATAAATTACAAATCAAAGATATAAAACCGCCAGTAGATATTCCAGATATTAGTTACTACCTTTGGTGGGGGCTTGTTATTTTGGCAGGTATATTAGTTGTGGGTGTAATTGTATGGATAGTTTTTTATATACTAAAAAGCAGAAGCAAAGTTCCAAAAGAGAAAATCTGGTTACAGCAATTACACAATATAGATTGGAGTGATCCCAAAAAGTCAGCATATTTGGCTACCAAGTATGGAAGACTTTTGGCTCAAGATGATAGACGCAAAGAGTTATTTAATCAACTCTTACCTCTACTTGAGCAGTATAAATACAAAAAGAGTGTCTCACAAGTAGATAGTGAAACTAAAAAGAGATTTGAACTATATAGGCAGGTGTGTGATGAATCTATCTAATATATTGGAGCATTTTAGCTTTGAGTATCCATTTGTATTTTTAATTCTGATACTATTTTGGCTTTGTAGTAGATGGTGTCCAGCTAGAACTCAGGCTATATACTTTCCACATATTCAAACACTACTTGGTATCAAAGCCTATAAAAGCAGATGGCTTAGTATATTGAAGTGGATTGGTATAGTAACTTTGGTAACTGCACTTGCTTCACCAGTAATTACAAATGAGTACAAAGAGACAAAAAAAAGTGGTAGAGATATTATGCTAATAATTGATTCAAGTGAATCTATGCTCCAAAGAGGTTTTGATCCAAAAGACCCATATAAAACCAAATTTG
>JAMOSA010000213.1 GCA_027063325.1 Campylobacteraceae bacterium | reverse complement strand
ATCTTTCACACAGATTTGATTATCTTTTGTATGAAAATATCAATCTACAAATAAGAGAGGGAGAGAGTATTGCTATAGTAGGTAGAAGTGGAAGTGGAAAATCTACTCTACTCCATACACTCTCTGGTTTTTTACCTCCTCTTGGTGGTAGGGTAATGATGATGGAACAAGATCTATATACTCTGTCTGAATCAGCTATAGATGAACTTAGACGCAAAGAGGTGGGAATTGTATTTCAAATGCACTATCTATTTAAGGGTATGAGTGCAATGGATAATATTGAGATTGCTACACTCTTGGCAGAGAAAGAGACAGACAAAGAGATTCTAAAGAGTCTGCAAATTGATGATATAGTACACAAAAGAGTAGGAGAGTTATCAGGAGGACAACAGCAAAGAGTCTCTATAGCAAGAGTACTTAGTAAAAAACCACATATAATATTTGCAGATGAACCAACAGGCAATCTTGATACAGAGACTTCAACACTGGTAATGAATACTATGATAGATTATATCAAAGATGTTTCAGGTTCAATGCTCTTAGTTACTCATGATATTGAAGTGGCAAAGATGTGTGATGCTATATATAAAATGGATAACAAAACTCTTGTAGAGGTACCAAAGTAGCAATAAAGTAGCAATAGAGGTTTAAGTTATAGCTATATTTGCATATTAAAAATAAATGTAATTGTATGATTTTGGGTACTTTGTGGATATAATCTCATATAGTATAAAAAAAGATATAATATACTTTAATTTTGTGTCATTAAATGGGAGTGCTGAAGTGATTAAGGGATTAATAAAACTATTGAGTCTGTCGATATTGCTACTCTTTGTAAGTGGGTGCAGTTGGCAACAAGAGGAGTTAAGTGATACAACATCTTCTATCAGTACCGAAATTATGTATGATGAGATTACTGAAAAACTAAATAGTGCATTACCTCGCGAAGAGAAGCTTGAGTTTGGTACAATAAAGATATTAGGTGCTATGGTTGAAGAGGGTGAAACACCCCAAAGAGTTACAATGAGAGTCAAGTTTGTAGTAGTAACATTTGAAATTCCAGAGGGGTTGGAGGGGGAAGTTACACTAGATTGTTCTATAGTATATAATACTCAGGCAAAAGTACTCTATATAAAAGATCCAAAAGTTGTAGAGATTGTATATGCTGATGCTTCATTGATAGATTATTTGCCCCAAAAAGCAAAAGATGCAATAGGTTCTGTAGTGGTAGAGCAGATAAGTCTGTTGCCACTGTATAAATTTAGCAGTGCATTTATAGCCAGATATATAGAAGATATTACAGCTGATAAAGATAAGCTTATTATCAAATATGGTAAATAATGGTTAAACTCTGTATGGTAAAGTTATACTTATGAGAAATGAAAAAGATGACAAAATAAAGATATTGATGATAGAAGATGATCCTGAGTTTGCAGAGTTACTCAGCGAATACCTTGCACAGTTTGGAATGGAGGTAACAAATTATGAAGACCCTTTTTTGGGAATCAGTGCAGGTGTAGGCAAATATGATTTGCTTTTGCTTGATTTGACTCTGCCTGGGATGGATGGATTGGAAGTTTGTGAAGATATAGTCAAAAAGTATAATATTCCAATTATAATATCAAGTGCTAGAAGTGATATTAATGACAAGGTAGAGAGCTTCAGATTGGGAGCTGATGATTATTTGCCAAAGCCTTATGATCCCAAAGAGTTACATGCAAGAATACTCTCTTTGCTTAGGAGATACAATAAAAACGGTAGTAAAAATGAGCCACAGAGTGATTATGAGATAAAGGGTGATACAATATACTATAAGGGCGAAGCACTTCAGTTGACTCCAGCAGAGTTTGATATACTCTCACAACTTGTTAAGAAACAGGGGATTACACTCTCAAGAGAACAGCTTATAAATGAATCAAAAGTTATGAGTGACAGTTCACAAAAGAGTCTTGATGTAATTATTAGTAAAATACGCTCAAAGCTTGGAAACTCCAAAGCTATTCAGGCTGTTAGAGGAGTTGGTTATAAACTCATATGAAATACCTTTTTGACAAATTCAAATTAACTTCTCTAAAGAGTAAAATTAGGCTTGTATTTTTGGTGGCTTTTATGTTGCTTGTACTCCTGTTTGGAGTTCTTTGGAGTAGTGCTACTTCTCATTCTCTCTCAGAGATAGAGATGCAAGAGAGAGCCAATATACACTATTTATATCTATATTATTTAAAATATGGAAAGATAGATAGAGATTATCTTGAGTCGCAAAATATCAGAATTGTAGATATTGGAGGAAAAAATCTACATCTAATGAATGAATTAAGCAAAAATAATAATAAAAAATTCTATATAGTAAATGTAAAATTTCACAGATATATATTAATAAATAATGATAGATTCAAACTGATACTTGAGAATCTAAACAAACCAAAATTTCCTTTTGAACTTGCAATTGCATTTGTAGGTGCAATATTGCTATTGCTGGTACTTTATATATGGGTTATACGCTCTATAAGTCCTCTTAGTAATCTAAAAAAACAGATTATACGGTTTTCTGAGGGTGATTTGAATATATCATGCAAGAGTGACAAAAAAGATGAGATAGCAGAAGTTGCAAATGCTTTTGATTTGGCAGTAGATACCATACGCAATCTTTTACAATCAAGACAATTACTCCTAAGAGCCATTATGCATGAGTTGAAAACACCAATAGCAAAAGGGAGACTACTCTCTGAGATGATAAAAGAACCAAGAAAAAAAGAGAGATTTCATGCTATATTTGAGAGATTAAATCTACTTATTGATGAATTTGCCAAGGTAGAGAAGATTACCTCTAAAAATTTTCAAGCAGACCTTAGAAGTTATAAGATGAGTGATATACTTGAAGCAAGTATTGATATGTTGATGTTAGATGATCCCAATAGAAATATACATATAGTAAAAAGAGAAGATTTTATAGTAGAAGCAGACTTTGAATTACTCTCTTTGGCTCTAAAGAATCTGATAGACAATGGTATAAAATACTCTAAAAATCATTATGTTGATATACTGTTAAATGATAACTCTATTACTATATCAAATAGTGCAGATGCTCTCAAGGAACCTATAGATAAACTCTTTGAGCCTTTTCACCAGTCAAGAAATGGTTTGGGGCTTGGACTTTATATAGTAAAGAGCATACTTGATATTCACAATATGGAGCTTAGATATAATCATCACAATGGTATAAATAGTTTTGAGATAGTATCAAAGTAGATTATTTTACATATACCACTTCTCCCAACCCTCTTTATAATACTTCAACAAAGGGTGGTGCATCAGTCTGTTTGGTTCTACTTCAACCGGTTGCATATCTTTTGGAAATTTGAAAATATCTTTTATTGATGAGTTGTCAATATACTTCAAATCTTTTGGCAACTTGTTGGGGTTTGGTTTGAGAGGATATTTTGAAGCCATCACAAAACCCCACTCTCCAAAACTTGGTACATATGTATGGTATGGATATACATTAAGACCTGTTGTCTTTATAGATTTGACTATTGAATAAAATGCCTTTGGTGCAAAGAGTGGTGATGTAGCCTGTACCACCACTACACCCATATTTGATAGATGCTTTTTGACAAGAGTATAAAAAGTTACACTATACAGTCTGCTTAGTGATATATTGTCAGGATCTGGCAAATCAATAACTATTGCATCATATATTTTATTGTTATGTTCCAAAAATTTCCAAGCATCTTGATTTATAATAGTTACTTTGGAATTGTTTAGTGAGTTTTTGTTTAACTCTTTTAGTTTGATATTTTTTCTAAATATTTTTGTCATAGCAGGATCTAAATCTACTAATGTGATACTTTTTATATCTTTGTACTTCAATAACTCTCTTACAGCCAATCCATCACCACCACCAATAACTAATATATTTTCTCTTTTTCTAATGGCACTTAATGGAGGGTGTATCAGTGATTCATGGTATCTGTACTCATCTAATGAATCAAATTGGACAGAGCCATTTATAAAAAGTGTTACTCTTTTATTGTCTCCTGTAATAGTTATTGTCTGATAGGGTGTAGTGTGTGTATAGAGTACATTATCTTTATAAAGTCTATTTTGGATATAACTCTCAAAGCTACTAGCATATACAAAACCACTAAGTAAAGCAATAGATACCAAACCAATATAAATCAATAGATTTCTATTTAGATTTTTGCGGAATATATACCATACAAGCAGAGCTACTCCAGTATTGATTATGCCTATAAACAGACTGCTTTGGAGTAAGCCCAGGTGGGGTAGCAATACCATTGGAAACAGTAGTGAAGCAAACAAAGCCCCTATATAATCCATTGTAAATACATTTGATATATTTGTACGCAAAGAGTAGTAATCTTTGAGTATTCTTACAATAAGTGGTATCTCCATACCTATCATAGTACCTACCAATACAGTCTCAAAATATAAAAATGGCTCATAATTATCAATAACTGCAAATGCAAAAAATAGTATCATAGCACTAAATCCACCACTTAGTGCTATAAGCATCTGTAGTACTATAAAAGCTTCTATAATATCCTCTTTGATATACCTAGAGAGCCATGCACCTACACCCATAGCACTCATAAATATACCAATAACAAGCGAGAAGTGATATACAGAATCACCCATAAAGTAGCTTGAAATTGTACCCTCAAGTAGCTCAAATATTAATCCGCTGATAGCTATCAAAAATGTAGCCACCAGCATTATAAGCTCTTTTAGGGAGGGATTTATTGTAGAGGTAGATTTATACAATGTGTTTTAGTGTATTGCTGATGATATAATAATACCCATAGCTATCATTATAGAACCAAGCACAATAGCTACAGCAATATTTCCCTCTGATACAACTTTTGTCTTGATAGAAAACATTGTAATTTTCTCTATCACATACAAAGCTCCCACAAACAGTATAAATCCAAGCATACTATAAACAATTGTAGATATGATATACTTAATCTGTAATCCCAAATCTTCCATACTCAACTCCTTAGTTTAATTTATTATTTTCCATAACTGTAGCCCCTATTGCCACTACTAAATGCTCTTATACTATTGTGCATTCTGCCTCTTTGTGTAGGAGAAGATTTGACATCGCTTTTTGTATTGGTTAATCCTATATCATTGGCTGTGAGGTATCCAGCTGACATAACCATTGCTGTATAGATAGCTATTATAACTTTATTAATCATCTTCATCCTCCTCAACTCTTTTCCATATTTTTGCATTATAGCTGTATTTGGCTATTGGGTATATCAGTGACAGTACTCCAAACAAAACAGCCAATATTACAAAATAGATACTCCTTACTACACCATCTTTTAGACTCAAAGCTGTAGCTAGTGGTCTTTTCCACTCTACAGATATCTTTAGGGTATATTTGCCTTTTGGTGGAGATTTGATATATATTGAAGCATCACGACTACCCTCACTCCAATACTCACCACCTTCATAACCATGATAGTATGATACCTCTTTTCCTATACTATATAACAATTTTCCACTGCTATTTATTATATCTATATTGTAATATGCCCAATTATTGTTTGCACTTGTGACTAAATCTATCTCCAGTATATGGTTTCCACTGCTTTGAAACTCTGTAGCAAATTTATTTGTATAAAATGTCCCCTTTGCTACCTCTTTGCCACCATAAAATATTGATATTACCAATATTATAAGTATAGATAGTATAAAAAATATAAAAGCATTTATACTTATTGCTTTTTTGATTGGTGCATCATATGGTTTGAGTTGATGAATATCTGGTTCTTTTGGGTGGTTTTTTATACCAAATGCTTTGTATATATCTTCTGACTTCATATATTCACTCAGTGAATACTCCATCTCAACCATTTTATCTCTATAAATTTCAAGTGTCAATCCATAAGGTGGTGATATGGCATCATAAACCATATAGAGATCATTTTTTTTAGCTACATAATTTAGTGAACCTACTGCATAAATCACATATGCTCTGTATGATTCATAAAACTTAAAACTCTTTCCATTAAAAGTTGTTTTTTGGGCAGTTGAGAGTTTGTTTAGAGGAATAGAGGGTATCAATCTGGTACGATGTGAAAATATCAAGATACCACTTTCGTATGTAAGCCAAGCATATCCATGAGTTGGAGAGTAGAGCATATAATCTATCCAACTGTATGGACCAATTGTATCTCTTTTTTGTGTATCATATGCTACTATACCAATAATGGTATATTCTACCCCTTTGATAACCCCTTGCATACCAAGCTCAAACGGAGAGAGTTTTTTGACAATTCTATTGAATTTGGAGACTATTTTATATTCATTTTTCAAATCTATTACACTACCACAGTATTGACACACAATAGATTCTATATTTTTGCCACCCATTATATCCAACGGAGCTGCACAGTTGGGACACTTTATAGAGTATTTTTTCATTTTAGAATCTCTCTTATCTCAAAAGGATCTATCCATTTACCCATATATAATGACTTTTGACCATCATAAAATTCTGCTGTTAGCATAGTACCATCATTGTCACTAAGGTGTATATAGTGGTGCTTTTCGCCTATCTTGGGGACTTCTGGTAGCTCTCCTTCGAATGCTTCTAATATCCCCTCTCCCTTTTCTGTAACTATCCAGCTAGATACTCTATCTCCAAGTTCAACAGAGTCATAGCTATCTAGTTCCAATTCAAATGGAATCTCTTTTTCTGCTATATAGTCACCATCATCAACACTCAGCCAAAATGCTTCTCCATCATTTCCTACAACCCACCACTCATCCCACAGGTATCTATCAACTCTATATTGTAATCTGCCTATGGGTCTATATATATCACCCTCATACTCAAATGCTTTATATATATGTAGCAAAGAGGGTTCATCATTGATTACACTCTCAATTCCAGCCAATTTTACAGCATCATCTTCTAAAAATATAGTAGATTTGCAATATGGACAAGTTATCATTTTGGAGTATTTG
The DNA here is from genome assembly GCA_027063325.1 of Campylobacteraceae bacterium. Classification (GTDB taxonomy): domain Bacteria; phylum Campylobacterota; class Campylobacteria; order Campylobacterales; family Sulfurovaceae; genus Nitratifractor. The sequence goes on along the minus strand of JAMOSA010000213.1, from coordinate 3,229 downwards.
AAGTAGAGGGGAAGTTCACTACCACACTGTGGACACTGTAGAGATTTTTTTTGCATACTCCCCTCCTTTTATAGTCAAATCACTATATTATATCTAATTTGAGATAGCAAAAAATATAATATATAACTTTTTATATTAAACTCTTATCAAAATATAAATAAAGTTAAAATTTCACTTCCAAAATGAAGAGATTTTGGATTCTATTTTGAGATAGGGGGTTAATCCCTATCTAAGAAGATTTTTTAATATCTATTTTTTTGGTGCTACAGGAGATTGTGGTTTTAGCTTTTCACTTTTTGCCATATTTGGAATAGCAAGTGGTATCATACGGGCTCTTTTTATCTCTTTTGATAAATCAAGTCTGTTTTCAATTTGATAAAATCTAATAACCATAGCTGATGGTATTATTTTTTTGAATTTTGGAATAAACTCTTCTTGTATTTTTGCTTCCTCTTTTTTGAGTCTAACCCAATCAGCAAGAAGCCTGTCAGCTGTCTCATTTGTCATTTTGAGATAATTTTTGGCATACTCTTCAATTAGTTTGAGTCTATCTATTCTACTCTTCATCAATGCAAGTTGATACTCATCATACAGATTTCCAAACTCCTCTTTTTGTTTGCCTTTTAGGTGCATATTCATAAGCACAATAGCTTTCTTTTGGGCAGCTTTGCTAAGTAGAGCCAATTGTAACTCATTGTTTGGCAATTTTATTGTAGGTTCAGCAAATATAGCCATTGATGTTAGTACTACTGTAGTTACTATCTTTTTTATCATAATATTTCCTTATTGGTATTTAAACCATATTATATACTCCAAACAATGCCAAATAGTAAATGATTTTGTATATATTGTGTTTACTTTTTTGTTTTTTGCTGAAACTTTTTTAGATATAGTAGTTATTCAAAGAGAGGCTAAAAAGCCCTCTTCATTTAAAATATCATACCATCTACAGGAGAACTTGCAGTAGCAAATGGTCTTTTTGGTATTCTACCAGCTTCATAACTCATTCTACCAGCAATTACAGCATACTTCATAGCTTCTGCCATTTTTATGGGATCATCTGCTTGAGCTATTGCTGTATTTGTCAGTACACCATCAGCTCCAAGCTCCATTGCACTACTTGCATCACTTGCACATCCAATACCAGCATCTACTATTACAGGTACACTTACAGCCTCTTTGATAAATACTACATTAAATCTGTTTTGGATACCAAGTCCACTGCCAATAGGAGCAGCAAGAGGCATAATAGCATGGGCTCCGGCATCTTCTAATCTTTTGGCAATGATTGGATCATCATTGGTATATGCCATAATAGTAAAGCCCTCTTTTGATAATACTTCACAAGCTTTGATTGTCTCTATTACATCTGGATAGAGAGTCTTTTTTGTATCTCCGATGACCTCTAGTTTAATCAAATCAATTCCTGTGGCTTCTCTTGTAAGGCGAAAGAGTGTGATAGCCTCCTCGGCTGTTGTACAACCGGCTGAATTTGGTAAAAATTTTATATTTGTATCTTTGAAGTAATCCATCAGATTCTCTTCATTTGGATTAGTTATATTTACTCTTCTTACTGCTACTGTAATTAATTCACTGCCACTAGCAAGTGTCGCATTCAATGTAGTCTGAAAGTCAGGGTATTTACCGCTACCTACTATTAATCTGCTTTTGAAGCTATATTTACCTATTTTTAATTCACTACTCATATAATTATCCTTGCTTTGAAATATTTAACAACTTATATCATACCTTGCTTAAGAGAAATCTAAAATAGAATGAAATAGGATAAAAATAGTCTGAATTAATAGCAAAAATGTAGCATAAGAGTGTAGGGCGGTATCCTACACTCACTTTTATATAGAGATCTCTTTTATATCTGCTATCTCATAGAATGCTTTATAGATTGATGCTATAAGATTTTCTCTGTTTTGTCTTAGCTTTTCATCTTCTGCGTGTACCAGTACTGTATCAAAAAATTCATCTAAAGTTGGTTTTAGGGCAAAGAGGGCTTTTAGTCTATCTTCATAGCTTTTGTACTCTTTTTCTATCGTATTTGTAAACTCCGTATATAGCTTGTTTTCCTGAGGCTCTGCAAACAAAGATGTATCTACTTTTAAATTCTGTTTTATATCTATATCTTTAGATATATTTGCTACTCTTTTAAATGTAGTAAACAACTCTTTTGCATTATCTTGTGACAAGATAGAGTTGAGAGCTTTTACCTTTTTGGTAATTTTATTTATATCTTTTTCACCAGATGCCAATACAGCAGCTACTACAGATGTATTGGCATCTATAGATTTATAAATTCTTTCTATTATAAAATCTTCCAGCTTTTTGGTATCAAATGGCTTGTATAGATCTTTTAGTAGATTTATGATTTTGGTTATATCAAATGGTATATCATACTCATTGACTATACGAATAGTTCCATTTACTGCCCTTCTTAGTGCAAAAGGATCTTTTGAACCACTTGGAATTTTACCTACACTAAAGAGTCCTAAGAGGGTGTCAAGCTTGATAGAGAGTGCCAAAACAGATGCAAACAAAGATGAAGGCAATGAATCATTTTCACCTTGTGGCATATATTGCTCTTTTATTGCATTATATACAAGTGGATCTTCTCCTAATGCTTTGGCATAGTAGTAACCCATCAACCCCTGTAACTCTGTAAACTCATATACCATCTCAGTGAGTAAGTCTGTCTTTGCCAACTCTACAGCCCTTTGCATAAGCTCTTCTATCTCCAGTGGAGTTTTGCCACTCTCACTTTCTAATTTATCCATATATATACCACTAAGTCTTAGGGCTATATCTCTTTCTCTGTCTATTTTATCTTTTAGTGTACCAAGACCATCTATAAATTGAATCTTCTCAAGTCCATTTGTACTCAAGCCTCTTTTTAAGTCATTGTGATAGAAAAAGAGAGCATCAGATAATCTTGGTCTAAGGACTCTTTCATTACCAGTAATTACTTTTTCATAACTCTTTGTTACTGCATTGCTTACTACTACAAATCTGTTTGTCAATTTGCCACTGTTATCAAATACAGGAAAGTATCTTTGATGCTCTTTCATAGATGTAATAATAACTTCTGGAGGTAACTCCAAAAACTCTTTATCAAAACTACCAATCAGTGCCTTGGGATTTTCTGTAATAGCTACAACTTCAGATAACAATTTGCTATCTCTTTCTACTGTTACAGAGTTTGTATCTTCAATATACTCTA
>JAMOSA010000212.1 GCA_027063325.1 Campylobacteraceae bacterium | reverse complement strand
CCAATAGATCCACCTGCTTGGAAGTGGTACTATGAAGTAGTTGGTAATAGTAGATGCTCTATTGTGGATACTTGGTGGCAGACTGAAACTGGTGGTCATATGATTAGTCCACTACCTGGTGCTACACCTGTAAAACCAGCTTGTGCTACCTTGCCATTGCCTGGAATTATGGCAGAAGTTCTAAACCCAGATGGAACTAAACCAGCAGTAGGAGAGCAGGGGTTATTGTGTATTACAAAACCTTGGCCAAGTATGATTAGAACTATTTGGGGAGATCCAGAGAGATTTAAAAAATCTTATTTTAGTGATGCCACAAAAGATGGTAAACCAGTATATTTCTCTGGAGATGGTGCAGTAGTAGATGAAGATGGATATATTACTATTACAGGTAGAGTAGATGATGTTATCAATGTATCTGGTCATAGAATGGGTACAGCAGAGATTGAATCAGCTATCAAAAAGCATCCACATATTGCAGAGGTTGCAGTTGTAGGTAAACCAGATGAGATTAAAGGTGAGAGTATTTTTGCTTATGTTGTTTTAAAAGATGTAGAAGATAGCTTTGGCGAAGAGGTAGAACTTGTCAAAGAGATTAACCAAGTTATTGCAAAAGAGATAGGAAATATTGCAAAAGCAGATACTATTGTAGTAGTACCAGGGTTGCCCAAAACACGCTCTGGTAAAGTGATGAGAAGAATACTAAGAGCAATTGCCAAAGGTGAAGCTATCACTCAGGATATCTCAACACTAGAAGATCCTTCAATAGTAGGCAAGATAGAAGAAGCAGTCAAGTGTGTAGGTTGCTAAATAACAATCTCAGGTGGTTTTTGCCATCTGGGAATTTAAAAAGAGTATATATTTTTACTTCATTGAACTACCGTTTATCTTTTTAGTTATAATTTGCCAAATCTTTTTTTGGAGTATATATGCTGAGATTCGCACCCTTACTAATTGGTGATATGCATATTGGTGATTTGAGGATTGCCATTATTAATTATATTGTTGCCAAACAAAAACAGAGTAGTCTCTTTTGTTGTATTGATGATATGCAAAGTAGTAATGATGCACTTGTACAGGAGATACTCAAAAAGTTTGCTTTGGATTTTGATCAGCTTATATATAGAAGTCAAAATAGAAAAATATATCAAGAGATGGCTGTTAGATTGATACAAAGCGGTAAAGCTTTTGTTTGTACATGCAAAAATAGAGAGTTAAAAGATGGCTATATATGTAATAATAAGGAGTGTAAACAGAATACAACTCCACAAAAGTTACAGCAACTAAAAGAGCAGGGAGACTCTTTTGATATACGAATAGATGCTACAACCGCCTCTGTATCCTTTAAAGATATAATTAAAGGTACTCTTAAGAAAAACTCTATAGATAATTTTGTAATATTAGATTCAAAAGGGGTACCTACAGATAGTTTTGCTTCTGCAATTGATGTTATGAGTATGCAGATAGATTATGTAATCAAAGATGAAGATACTTTGGAGGATACTTTCAAAGAGATTTATATATTA
>JAMOSA010000211.1 GCA_027063325.1 Campylobacteraceae bacterium | reverse complement strand
GTAAAATATTGATAATAATTCTCAGAGAGATTTTTTTTCTCAAAAATATCTATAAAATGAAATTAGCTATTTGATAAAGGTTTAATTTGCAAGTGGCTCTGAAGTATAAAGATTTTCACCATATCCCCATCCACTATGTTCAAATTTTCCACTTTTGGCTAACTCATTGGCATATGCTTGAGCTGAATCTGCCAACTCATCACTCCATACCAACTGATGACCATCAAATACTTCTGCTCTTATTTTATTGTGAGCATGTAAAGCATCTAAAATCTCTTGTGAATATGATTGGACTTCACCACAATTATCCTCTGTATATTCACATAAATCAAGCTCTTTTAGTGCATTATTTGTTCTATCTTCTAGCAAATCCTTGTCACTTCCTTGTGCTCCATTTATAACAGCCAGTATAAATTCAGAGGGTTGAACTCTACCATAATATAATTCATCTACCCAATAGTTAAATCCAGCTTCATCAGGCTCTCTATAAAAGAGATTGTAATATACTGTATTTACAAACTCTCCTATTGTTGTACCTGGTGGATACTTCTCTTTGGTCTCTGGTTGGTCAAAAAAGCTTTGTGCAACCTGCTCTAACATCAATCCAGAATCATATACCCAATAGTTTAATCCCGCTAAATCAGGTATTCTATCAAAAGTAGCCAAATATAATCTAGTAACATTTTTATAATTTGGCACCTCTCCAGCACTGAGTATTACTACAAAAACAAACAACCAGCTTGTGAGTATCTTTCTAATCATAATCAACCTCCTTATTCTTTATATACTTATAATTATACAATTAAATTATAACCATTGTATATCTTTAATAGCCGATTCAAAGAAGTTTTAGTTAGAATTACATCAACTATTTTACTACTTTTAAGTGTTAGGATTATATATGAGACAAAATTTACTTATTGAAATAGGTGTAGAGGAACTTCCTGCTATACCACTATTAAAGATACTCAACAAAATAGAAAAAGAGTGGGGTAATATACTCAAAAAGTATAGATTAGACTCCAATTACAGCTTCCAATATACACCAAGAAGATTGGTAATAAGTAGTAATGAGTTACCTGCAAGACAACCAGATGCAATAGAAGAGTTTTTTGGACCTCCTGTGAATATTGCTATAAAAGATGGTTCACCAACTCCAGCAGGATTAGGTTTTGCAAAAAAGTGTGGAGTAGAGTTTGAAGAGTTGCAAAGAGTTACAAAAGGAAACAAAGAGATACTCTACTACAAAAAAGAGATTGAGGGGCAAAATAGTACTTTGTTGTTGCCTCAAATGGTCAAAGAGTGGGTTTTATCTATGAACTTTGGCAAAATGATGAGATGGGGAAGTCGTAATGATGAGTTTATCAGACCAATTAGATGGCTACAAGTAAGAGTAGGTAACAGTATAGTAGATATGGAACTTTTTGGTGTAAATTCTGCAAACCAAACCTATTTGCACAGAATGGTTTCATTTGAGCCTGTAACCATAGAGGATACTTCAAAGTTTGAAGATATACTAAATAG
>JAMOSA010000210.1 GCA_027063325.1 Campylobacteraceae bacterium | reverse complement strand
AGATGCAGACAGGTTTATAATATATCTTGATAAAAACAATAAAGCCAAAGAGTATAATGCAATAGGTCATGTAAAGTTTGAAATAGTAAAACCAAATCAACATGTCAAAGGGCATTGTGATAAGCTTGTATATAATGTTATAAAAGAGACATATAAACTAAAAGGTAATGCATGGATAGAGGATTTGATCAATAAAAGACAGATGAGTGGGGAGAGTGTATTTTTGGATAATAAAAACAAAAAGGCAAAAGCTGAAAGTAAGCATAAAAAACCTGTAAAATTTATATTTCAGATGAAAAATGAGACTAAAAAGAAGTAGAGTATGAATAGAGTTAATTGTCAACCAAGAGTAATAGATGCCAATTTTTTGAAATCGGCTCAAAGTATTAAAGATTCAATAGATGAGAGTAGAAGTGAAGTGGTTTTTTTAGGGCGTTCAAATGTAGGTAAGAGTTCTACAATAAACCATTTGACAAATCGTAAGGGTTTGGCAAAGAGTTCTGCAACACCTGGAAAAACAAGACTTATAAACTTTTTTGATGTCAAATACAGATGCAATGAAGATGATTATATAGTCAGGTATGTTGATTTGCCTGGTTTTGGATATGCAAAAGTATCAAAATCCATCAAAGATATATGGCAAAAGAATTTAGTAGAGTATATTAAAGATAGAGTTGCCATTAGAATTTTTATACACCTAAGAGATGCCAGACATCCAAATACTGCAATTGATAATATGGTAGAAGAGTATGTAAAATCATTTCTTAGACCAGATCAAAGATATATCACACTTTTTACAAAGATAGACAAACTCAATCAAAAAGAAAAGAGTGCATTAAAAAGAGAATTTCCAGACTCTATTGTACTTTCAAACTCCAAAAAAATTGGAGCTCAACTAGTTCATAATGAAATTTTTGAAACTATATTTGGAATATCACAATGATAAGTTTGAGAAAAGCCAAGCTTGGTGATATTGCCCAAATGCAAAAGATGGTATATAGTGAAATTGAAGAGGGTATAATTTTGCCAAGAAGTGATGATGAGGTAGCTACAAATATAAGAAGTTATATTTTGGCAGTTGAAGATAGTAATATATTGGGTTATGGAGCTTTGCATATACACTCTCCTAGGCTTGGTGAGATTCGCTCATTGATTGTAGATAGTAAAAACAGAGGTAAAAATATAGGTACAATGTTGGTAAAAAAAGCTCTTGAAGAGGCAAAAGAGTTGGGACTAAAAGAGGTTTTGGTACTTACATATCTACCAAGTTTTTTTGAGAAACTCGGATTTATAGAGATTGCCAAAGAGAGCATTCCAGAACACAAAATCTGGGCAGACTGTATCAAATGCAAACATTTCCCGATGTGTAATGAAGTATCATTAATATATAATTTGCAAGGGTAGAGATGTTGCGTTTTTTGTGGCATAGTCTGCTTTGGGTAGCATTGGTAGTTTTAATTATTGTTTATCCTATTTTGATATCTGTTTATGTAACTTTGCCACTTTTTATAGGATTTGTAGGATA
>JAMOSA010000209.1 GCA_027063325.1 Campylobacteraceae bacterium | reverse complement strand
CCAAAGAGTCAAGAAGCTGCCCCCTAAAGCACTGCTCACTCTCCCACCGTTGGCTTTTTAGGGCCGACACCTACAAAGACGGCCACTCGGGGGAATCTTGCCTAATCTACAAAACAGTGAACACTATACAATCTTTGATATTTTGATTGTTTAATGTTGATTGTTTTAAAAAAGGGAGTTTGTTTGATGGATATTTTAATAGTTGGAAGTGGTGGTAGAGAGTACTCTATAGGTTTGGCTCTAAGCAAAGATGAAAATGTCAATAATTTATATTTTGCTCCAGGCAATGGTGCTACAGATACTTTGGGTACAAATATATCATATAATAGTTATGAAGAGTTGGCCAATTTTGTAGAAAAAAACAGTATAGATTTAACTATTGTAGGACCAGAAGCTCCACTTGTTGATGGGATAGTAGATATTTTTCAAAGTAAAAATCTAACAATATTTGGACCTTCACAAAAAGCAGCCCAACTTGAAGGTTCAAAGATATTTATGAAAAATTTCCTGGCAAGACACAATATACCAACAGCTAGATATATAGAGACTGATAATCTAAATGAGGCTGAAGATTTTATAGATACACTCACTCCTCCAATTGTTGTAAAAGCTGATGGATTGTGTGGAGGAAAGGGTGTAATAATAGCTCCTTCACACCAAGAGGCAAAAGATGCAGCCAAAGATATGCTAACTGGTTCATCTTTTGGCGAAGCTGGTCTTCGTATAGTTGTAGAAGAGTTTTTAGATGGATATGAGCTATCTGTATTTGCAGTATGCGATGGCAAAGATTATATAGTACTTCCAGCAGCACAAGATCATAAAAGACTGCTTGATGGTGACAAAGGTCCAAATACCGGAGGAATGGGAGCTTATGCACCTACACCACTAGTTAATGATGAGATATACAAAAAGTTGGATGAGAGAGTTATAAAACCTACACTAAAGGGTATGGAAGAAGAGGGTATGCCATTTAGTGGAGTTCTATTTATGGGTGTAATGGTAGTAGATGGTGAACCTTATATACTGGAATATAATGTAAGATTTGGGGATCCGGAGTGTGAAGAGCTTATGCCACTGCTGAAAACTCCAGCCAGTGAACTCTTTTATAATGCAGCTACAGGTAAGCTTGCACAAACAGATGTAGAGTTTTATGACAAATATGCAGTAGGTGTTGTGATGGCTAGTAAAAACTACCCATACAGCTCCAGTGAACCGGCTGAAATCATTATAGATGAGATAAATCACCCAAATCTCAAAGAGAACTCCCATATATCATTTGCAGGAGTTAGCAGAGGAGAAGATGGCAAGCTATATGCAACTGGTGGCAGAGTTTTGGTGTGTGTAGGTATGGGAGAGAGTATCAAAGAAGCTAGAGACAGAGCATATATGCTGGTTGGTCAGGTACATTTTGCCGGTAAACAGTGTAGAACAGATATAGCATATCAAGCATTGAGAGATTAAATTTATGAGAACAACAAAGGATTGAAACAGTGTTTGGGTGTAGCAAAAAAACAGGCAGATGGAGAC
>JAMOSA010000208.1 GCA_027063325.1 Campylobacteraceae bacterium | reverse complement strand
TTCATCTGACCATAGCACAGAGCAACTTTATCTAGTACATTTGACTCTTTCATCTCATTATAGAGGTCATTACCCTCTCTTGTTCTCTCACCAACACCGGCAAATACAGAGTAACCACTATGTTTCATAGCAACATTGTTGATAAGCTCCATAATAATAACTGTCTTACCAACACCAGCACCACCAAATAGTCCTACTTTACCACCCTTTGCATAAGGAGCGAGGAGATCAACAACTTTGATACCGGTTTCAAAAATTTCTGTTTTTGTACTTTGTTCTTCAAATGGTGGTGGAGCTCTATGGATTGACCAATACTCTTTTGCTTCTACTGGCTCACCCTCATCAACAACATCACCAATTACATTGAATATTCTTCCAAGAACCTCTTCACCAACTGGTACTTTAATAGGAGCTCCTGTCGCCTTTACCTCTTGACCTCTTACAAGACCTTCACTCATATCCATAGCAATTGTTCTTACCCTATTGTCACCAAGTTGGCTGGCAACTTCTAGTACCAATCTGTGCTCTTGACCATTTACAACAAGTGTCGTCTCAAGTGCTTCATTCAATTCAGGTAGGTAGTCGCTAAACTCTACATCGACAACCGGACCCATTACCTGTATAATTTTACCAGTCATTACTTCTCCTCTTTATAATCTTTATGATTTCATAGACTCAACACCACTGATAATCTCTATCAGTTCTGTTGTAATAGCCTCTTGTCTTGCTTTATTGTATGCTACAGTCAATTTTTTAACCATATCATTAGCATTATTTGTTGCCATATCCATAGCTTGCATTCTGGCTCCATGCTCAGCTGCTAATGAATCAATAAGTGCATAATACATTACATACTCAATATATTTTGTTACTAATGCATGAAGCAGTGTATCATCATCATCTGGTTCTACTTCTAATTCTGAAGTAGTTGGCTCAACTTCTGCTTTTATTTTATCTGGATCAACAGGCAAGAGATTATCGACTCTAATCTCTTGGGTAATCATATTTACATACCCATTATGAACTACAATTACTCTATCTGTTTCACCATTTAGGTAATCTTTGACACAGTTTTGAATAAACTCAGAAGCTTTTTGATATGTAGGAGCAGAACTGAGTCCCTCCACTGTATCAAGCATATCTACACGATTAAAGTTATAGTATGCAATACCCTTTTTACCAATAGCTCTAAGTCTTACTTCTGCACCTGACTCCTTATGCTCAGCTATCAAACTATTTACAGCTTTAATTGTTTGAGAATTAAAGCCTCCACATAAACCCTTATCAGCAGTAATCAATACTATATCAACAACTTTTGGATTAGAGTTTACTTTAAAGAATGGATTGTCAACCGCATCACCATGCTTGGCAATATTTAGTGCAATCTCTTCTATCATCTCACTAATCTTCTCTGCATAGACTCTTGAGCGTTTGGCAAGCTCTTCTGCCCTTTTGAGTTTGGCAGAAGAGACAAGCTTCATCGCCCTTGTTGTCTTCCCCGTACCCTTTACGCTCTTAATCTTGCGTTTTATATCTTTCAGGTTAGCCATAAATCAGCCTTTATGCTACAAACTGAGATTTGAAATCCTCAAGTGCTTTTTTGAGCTCTTCTTCTGTATCGTTGTCAAGCTTTTTAGACTCTTTGATTGAATCTAAAATATTACTATACTTGGCCTCGATAAACGGATAGAGTTCAGCCTCAAACTTGGTTACTGCTGATACTGGAATATCATCCAAATACCCTTTTGTACCAGCATATATAATTACTACCTGCTTCTCAACCGGAATTGGAGAGTATGGAGGTTGCTTTAGAATCTCAACCATTCTCTCACCTCTTTCTAGTTGATGACGGCTATGCTCATCAAGATCTGATGCGAACTGAGCAAATGCTTGTAGTTCACGATAAGATGCCAAATCTAGTCTAAGAGTACCAGATACTTGCTTAGTAGCTTTGATTTGAGCAGCACCACCAACACGAGAAACAGATAATCCAACATTAATAGCTGGTCTTACACCAGAGTTGAACAAATCGGTCTCCAAGAAGATCTGACCATCTGTAATTGAGATAACATTTGTAGGAATATATGCAGATACATCTCCTGCTTGTGTCTCAATAATTGGGAATGCCGTAATACTACCTGCACCAAGTTCATCACTCAGTTTTGCTGCACGCTCAAGAAGTCTTGAGTGTAGATAGAATACATCTCCAGGATATGCCTCTCTACCTGGTGGTCTTCTAAGAATCAATGATAACTCTCTATATGCAACAGCATGTTTTGATAAATCATCATAAAATATTACTGCATGTCTGCCATTATCTCTAAAGTATTCAGCCATGGTTACACCAGCATATGGAGCTAGATACTGCAATGCAGCTGGATCTGAAGCACCTGCATTAACTACAATTGTATATTCCATTGCACCATGCTCTTCTAGTTTTTTAACCATAGATGCTACAGTTGATTGCTTTTGACCAATAGCTACATAGATACAGATTACATCTTGACCCTTTTGGTTGATGATTGTATCAATTGCTAGAGTTGTTTTACCTGTTTGTCTGTCACCAATAATAAGTTCTCTTTGCCCACGACCAACTGGAACTAGTGCATCAATCGCCTTGATACCAGTTTGGAGTGGTTCATGTACAGATTTTCTAGCCATAATACCAGGAGCTTTCTCTTCAACAAATCTATGCTCACTAGCTTCAATTGGACCTTTACCATCAATTGGCTCACCAAGAGGGTTTACAATTCTACCTACTACAGAATCACCAACTGGCACCTGAAGAAGAGCTGCAAGTCTTTTTACACTCATTCCCTCATGAATATCTGTATATTCACCAAGGATAACGATACCTACACTTGCCTCTTCAAGGTTAAGTACCATACCCTTTGTACCATTTTCAAACTCAACCATCTCACCAGCCATAACATTGCTAAGTCCATAGACTTTAGCAATACCATCACCGATACCTATTACTTTACCTACCTCATTAATATCTATATCCAGTTCAAAATTCTCAATTCGCTCTTTTATTATGGAACTGATCTCGTCCGCTTGCAATTTTGTTGCCACTGCTACTCCTTTCTGTAATTATAGTTTATATTGCCTGTTGGATATATGCCAACAAGTCTGCTTTTACTCTGCTCTTGGAGAAATTCAGCTCCAAACCCAAATCCTCAACTTTTACACGAATACCATCTTCGGTTTCACCAACCTTTTTGAGTGTTATTTTAGCACCACTATATTTTTGAAGAGTCTTTTCAAGATCTGCTATATCTCTACTTGTTAGACTCTTATCACTCTCAATAGTACCCTCAAACTTATTTGAACGCTTTTTCATCTCAAACTTTATAATATCTAAAAGTTCAGGAAGTAAATTTAATCTACCCTTTTGACTCATTATAGCAATTAGTTTATAAAGAGTATCATCTATAGAACCCTTTAGAGGCTCTACAAGAGTTTTAAATTTATCGCTGTTTGAAACAAGTGGAGATTCAACAATCTCTTTGATGCGATTAGTAGCTAATGCCTCTACCATATTTTCAAGTGATGCAATTTGATTTTGGAGTACTTTACTGTCACTTAACTCCAAAAGTGCCACTGCATATCTCTTTGCTATAAGCTCTTCCATTATGCCACCTTCTTGCTAACTGTTTCTACAATAGCTTTACCACTTAATGGTATATCATCATTACTGATATTCTCATCAAGCAGTGATGCTATCATCTCTCTTTTCATCTTTCTCTCTTGAGTATCAAGCTTCTCTTCAAACTGCTTTTGAAGTGCCTCTATCTCTTTTTGACCAAGTTCAGCAAATTTCTCTTTGAGTAAAGCTACCTCTTTTTCTGCATCTCTTAATATCTCTTCAGCTTTTCTTTTACTCTCTTCAAGTTGCTTCTCTGCACTCTTTCTAGCCTCTTTTGCAGCTTGAAGTTTAGCTTCAATCTCTTTTAGCTGAGATGCAATATTTTCACTACGAGATTTGAAAAAATCTCTGATTGTATCAGCCAATAGATAGTATGCTAACCCTGCAAATATAGCAAAGTTAAATACTCTTGGCCAAAAATCATTCTCTCTACCTGTGATAGCCAAATAATGACCACCCTCAGCTCCCTCATTTCCAAATAGCAGTACGGGTATTAAAACCGCCAAAATATATATGATTGTATTTTTTTTCATGAGACCTTCCCGTATCAGATTTGACTAAATTTAGCTTTAAGACTCTCTTTAATAAGAGGAAGTTGTGAAAGAATAGCACCTTTTAATGCCTCTTTCTCCTCTTCAAGTCTTTGGACAAACTTCTCATACTCAGCATCAAGCTCTGCTTGTTTGGCTAATATTGCCTTCTCATTTTCAAGCTTACACTGCTCTATAACTTCATGTCTCATTTTAGCAGCTTGAGCCTTTGCACTCTCTATGTTTTGGGCTGCCTCTGCCAACAACTCTTCACTGTCACTGCTAAGATTATTTGCATCTTTTAGATCTTTGGCAATCGTTCTATCACGATTATCCATAAATCTAATGAGCGGTTGATACAGCAGTGTATTCAAACGATAGACTAGGAATAGAAATAGACCTAGAACAAATAGCATTAGATATGGGTGTAAATCAAGCATCTGCTCTCCTCTTAAGATTTGTAGTATTTTAACAATAGTGTAGTTAAATAGGGATTAATTATTACAATTGTTAACATCAACTACTCTTATAAATTGCTCCCATTCTTCATTATTATTAAAATATATCTCTATTTTGTTACCTTTTGACCTGCTTTTGAGTCCCAAAGCTGAAGTTACTATTTTGTGGGCATCTTTTGGTAACTTGTATATATTTTCATCAGCAACTCTTTTGATTTCTCTTACTTTGGAACTCTTTTTTGACTTTACAACCCTCTCTGTATCTCTAACACTGAGCTTTTGACCAATGATTGTATCAGCCATTTTAATCTGTTCACTCTCATCTAAACCTATCAGAATTTTTGCATGTCCTTGGGTTATCTTCTCTTCAAGTACTCTTTTTTGAACCTCTGGAGAGAGAGATAGTATTCTGATTGTATTTGTAATTTGAGAACGGCTTTTATGTAAAATTCTTGCTAACTCTTCATGGGTTATATTGTGTACTTCTATAAGCTCTTTATAAGCTTTGGCAAGTTCTATAGGATTGAGATTCTCTCTTTGGATATTCTCTACCAAAGCCAACTCTCGCATTCTAATCTCTTCGAAGTCAATATCAGCAACAATTGCTTTGATTTTGTTAAGTCCAGCAAGTTTATGAGCTCTTAATCTCCTCTCTCCGGCTACAAGTATATATCTATTTTCAACTGCTACAACCACAACAGGTTGAATTAATCCATGCTCTTTAATAGAACTGCTAAGTTCTTGAAGTTTCTGTTCATCAAATCGTACTCTTGGCTGATACGGATTTGGATCAATTGAATCTATATCAATTTCACAAACAAGCTGTTCAATTTCACTCTCATCCAAACTATTATCATTCAAATCCTCTTCATAAGAGTATGCCACCTCTTCAAGTATTGAGCCAAGTCCTTTGCCAAGTGCCATTAATACTCCTCCAAAATAGCCGAAGCCAATGCTCTGTATGCCTGAGAACCTCTGGATTTACCTGCATAGTTTATTACAGGTTTACCAAAACTGGGACTCTCTGCAATTTTGATATTTCTTGGTACCACAATATAATCATCACCAGATACAAAGAGTTTATCTTTGAAGTGATGCTCCAAATCTGCCAATACCTGCTTTGCTAGATTATTTTGTGTAGTGTACATTGTAGGTAAAAAACCTTTGATACGCAACTTTGGATTAATAGTTTTTTTAAGTAAAGATACAGTATTTAGTAATTGTGCCAACCCCTCAAGTGCAAAAAATTCACACTGTATTGGAATAATTACAGAATCAGATGCACTTAAAGCATTGATTGTAATAGGACCAAGTGCAGGAGGTGAATCTATAATAATATAATTGTATTTTGATTTTATCTCCTCAATTCTACGACTTAGCATCAACTCTCTATTTTTCTTTTTGCCATCATAGTATTGCTTTTCAATACCAACCAATCCTATATTTGAAGGAGCCAAATGCAAACCCTTTATCTCTGTTTTGAGTATTATTTCAGAAATTTTTTTGGTCCCTATCAATGCATGATATATATTAAACTCATAATCATTTCTGCTAAAACCCAAATTTGTAGTAGCATTTGATTGAGGATCTACATCAATTAGTAGTACCTTTTTACCCTTCTCTGCCAATGAAGCAGCCAAATTGACTGCTGTTGTTGTCTTACCTACCCCACCTTTTTGGTTGGCTATACTTATTACTTCACTCATCTGAGATTTACTATCCTTTCCCCATTTATCAAAACAGAACCATCTTCACATAAAATAGCTCTATCAAGGTTTATCTTTTCCCCATTGTGATGAAACGAAAATTGTTTGCTCTTCTCAAATTCTATCCGATAGTTACTAAAGAGATGCTTCCATTTATATTTTTGTTTTAATTTTTCAAGATAGATTTCTACTACCCTATAAGCTTTGTATTGACACTCAATATACCCAAATTTTGGTGTTGGTTCTACAAAATTTACTCCAATACCTACTATAAAAAAATCTCTTTTTTTCCAAGTAATTACCCCACCACACTTGAGATTATCTATATATAAATCATTTGGCCACTTAACCCATACTCTATTGTCACACTCAAAAAGTACCTCTTTTAGAAGGTATGCAAAATATATGGAAGTGG